>JAIORV010000159.1 GCA_021107945.1 Vulcanimicrobiota bacterium
CGGGAATAACTGATCTCAAGGCGGCATGATTTTTTGACAGAATGTATATACACCCATTTAAAAATGGCTAAAATATTTTTACGCGACGAAGGAAAAAAGATATATATCGGGAAATCTTTGTTACTCGTTTTTATATCCTGAGGACTTTCAATCTGTTTGATTGATCCTTTTTCAGACCAATAGGAGGAAATGTGGCTAATTTCGGTTTTATAATTAACAGGAGCCCATTTGTCGGTGGACATCTGGAAACCCTTTACGGACTTGCGGACGCAGCTCTCGAAAAAGAGCATCAGGTTTTTATATTCCTTAATAATGATAGCGTCATTGCACCACTCAGGCATCAGAAAAGTCTGGAGGAAGGAAAAAGTCCGAAAGAGATAGTGGAAAAACTCATACAAAGGGGCGCAGAAGTAATTCTGAGTGATCTGGACTTGAAAATGAGAGGACTTGACAGGAGTAAATTTTTTATTGATGGGGTCAAGACAGGCGGGTTACCGGATATCGCCGAAGCAATTGCAGATATGGATAAATTGATTACCCTTTGAATTTATTGAACAGGATAGTAATATGCAATCAAAAAAAGTGCTTGTAATTATCAAGGAATTATCAACGGGAGAAAATGAATTAAAAGCCAAATTGCGGCTTATGTTGGGTATATCCGCAGGTTACAAGGAACATAAAGTGGATATGGTGCTTGTTGAAGATGCCGTCTATTTTACTAAAATACTCCAAGGCAATAAAGCACTTGAAAAATATATGAAATCATTTCATTATAATGACTTTAATATTTTTGTGGATGCGGAATCTCTCAAGAATCGTAATATAAAAAAACCGATCTCTGAGGATTTCAAAACGCTGAATAGAGATGAATTAAAAGAACTGCTTGATCAATCAGATATGACAATCAGTATTTGAGGATACGAATTCACTCGAAAGGAAAAAGTGAGGAGAGGAAAATGTCCCTATACTTGATAGATAAAAAACTTGCTGAGCTTGGCCTGCAAATGGCGGAGAAGGATGATGAGGCAATAATCGTTTTGATACAAGACGGTGTATATTCAGATGTTTCATCAATATCCAATTCAAAGCGGGTATTTCTGGTTGAGAGCGATGTCGAAAAGCGAAAAATTGAGAATATTCCGGAAAATACCAAAACTATCTCATACAACGATCTTATTGATCTTATTGAGAAAGAAAAAGTCCTTAGTTTTATCTAAATACTACATACGATGTTGATTACTGAATCTCTATTTTATCCTGGAAAGTAATGTTTATGTAGTATTTATATTGGATCAAATTTTTTTTTTTCGTATTGGAGGTTTGCAAAATGGGTTGGCTAAAAAGTCTGTTGGGTAAATTTGGTGGTAAATCAGATGAAGTAAAAATTGTAAGCGAGAAGAAAGAGATTTCCAAAAAATCAATAATCACAAAACCTGTAATAGGCGAGGAAATTGCTCCAGTGCCGATTGAAGAGCCGCTAAAAGAGATTTTTGGGAAATTGATAGAATCAAAAGTGAGTTATATTTTCTTTGATCCCGAAGAAACAAAATGTTATGTCTATTTATTATCTGATAATAATGCCAATGAAATTGACAAGTTTCCGGTTGATGAATGGAAGAAAAAGGCAACACTTCTAAAGGAAATAAACTCAAAATTAATCGAACTTGATGGGAATAAATATATTTGTGTTCTAAACGTCTCCCTTACCAACCTGGGTGAGAGAATTGCCGTTGCACTTCTTGAACCGGGAACCCCGGATGATGAAATCAAGGAAAAAAAGCGAAACGCAATAAGACTTGTCAATAAACTGAAGCCGGCCACATCTCTTACTCATATTAATATTGAGAATCTTGAGAAAACAATTGAATCAGTGAAAGAGAAAGCTGATGGGGATATTTTCAAATTGTTTATGGAAAGTGAATTGTTGAAACGCAAAGAAGCTGATGAGTTAAAGGCTGAAAATGGTTATCGCTCTATACTGTCGTTGCCGTTACCAAGGAAACAGGTTGTGTTAAATGTTGCCAAATGGCTTGGAATTGAATATTATGACATTGAAATATCTGATTATGATGAAAAGACGGCGCGTATCCTGCCGGAAGAGATGGCAAGGAGACTCAATGCAATAGTATTCGAAGAAGAAGAAAAGAATGTGAAAATTGTAATGACGAATCCATTTAATAAAGAACATTTAAATGAAATAGAGAATAAACTCGGCAAAAAAGTCATTCCTTTCATGTCATGCGAAGAGGATATAAGGTATGAAATGGGAAAAATTTACAGGGAATATTGAGTTTATTAACGAGGTGTGGATAAAAGGAGAATGATATGAAAGAGAATATATATGATGTAATAATTATCGGAGGCGGCCCGGCGGGCTTAACTGCAGGGCTTTATGCATCACGAGCCATGCTCAAAACCGTTTTGCTTGAAAAAGGACTGACCGGAGGGCAGATGGCCAGCACCGGAGTAATAGACAATTATCCCGGAATCAGGAACATTTCCGGGATGGAGCTGGGACAGAAAATGGAAGAGCACGCAAAAGATTTCGGTCTTGAAATAGTGCTTTGTGAGGTTAAATGCCTTGATAAAGAAGGGGACATATTCAAGGTTAACACAGATAAGGGAGAATTCAGGAGTAAAACGGTAATAATGACAACAGGTGTGAGACCCCGCAGTTTGAATGTCCCGGGGGAGAAGGATCTCAAGGGAAAGGGAGTATCATATTGTGCCATATGCGACGGATTTTTTTTCAGAAATAAAAAAGTTGCGGTAATAGGAGGCGGAGATTCCGCCCTGGAAGAGGGAGATTACCTTACAAAATTTGCGGACAAAGTCTGTATCATCCATCGTAGAGACGAATTCAGAGGAGGGCAAAATTACCGGGAAAGAGCGAGAAAGAATCCCAAAATTGAATTCATAATGGACACAATAGCCACAGAGATTATTGGAGACGAATTTGTAACGGCGTTGAAGCTTAAAAATAAGAAAACCGGCAAAGAATGGGTTGAGTCTTTTGATGGGGTTTTCATATATGTTGGAACACTGCCCAACCTCTTTGTTTGCAAAATCGATTATGACAGTGACAAGATGGGATACATCAAGACTGATGATAAAATGAGCACATCAATCAAGGGGCTTTTTGCGGCAGGAGATGTACGCTCAAAATTATTGAGGCAAATTACAACGGCGGTTGGAGACGGCGCCACGGCATCAGTATCCGCCGAGAAATATATCGAAGAGTTGAAGTATCAGAATAACTTGAAAAAAGTGGGGTAGGGAAGGAACAGGAGATTTAATAATGGCAAATCCACTTGATTATACCCGTTTAGTAATAAAAATGTCCTCAAAACCCACCAAAGACGGATCTCGTAAAGTGCCGATTCTACACCCTAATGGAAAGAAAGTCGGCGAAGTAGCTTTATCTCAACGCCCTTTTCCCGACAAGATCCTCAGGCGTGCAAGGTTCCCGGAGTTTTTCAGAAAATTCTTTGTTTTCTTTCCAAATTTTGCATTGAAATTTGAAGTGAAAATTCTTGACTCGGAGGGAAAGCTGCTCTTGCGAATGGAGAAGCCATTCAGTTTCAAGAAGTTTATTCTCTCGATATATGATCAAGCGGGCAGGAAGCTGGGAGTTCTCGAGAAGGTTCCACCCGACACAAGCATTGATGAGGTTTCAAAAAAATCGGAATATCACCTTTTTGACTATAAAGGTAAGCTTGTCGGCATTTTCAGGGGAGATTGGGGAGCATGGAATATGCAGATCCTGGATTCAAATCAGAAAGCTGTGGGGAAATTATCCAAAAGCTATACTGATGTGAATAAAGTAATCCATGGTTATACAGATATTTTTGCCGCCGAGATTTACGAATTTGCGGATGATGTGAAATTTAGAGTGCTGATTATGGGGGTTGCCTCTGCAATGGATATTATTGCAAAGGAATAGCTATTTCCCCTTTTTCTCTTTGTGCTCCCTGTCTTTTGCAACATCCAGGAAAACGGAGACTTCATCAGATATTGATTTTATCCCCTCGCTGTCTCTTGCCTGGATATTTATAACCGCCTTGAGACCGTTTACGCTTACAGGGAAGCCAAATTCCTTGCTGAAATATCCGTTGGAGTCAGATCTTGTTTCTATTCCTCCCTGCTCTGGTCCCTTGCCCGATATCAGCCCGCCCAACTGCCTGAAGGACAGGGAAATAGTCATTAATACATCAACATTGGGCTTTGTTCTTCCCTTAATGGTAAATTTCTGAGCCACCAATTCGCCGTCTTTTGGGGAGAGGATTTTTATTTCAAAAAGCTGGGCGATAATAGAAACCGGGGTTTTCGCTTTCATCTTTTCATATTTGCCGTCTGGCATTCTCAAGTTTCCATATATATATACATTTGTCGTATAATCAAATTTCCCGACCCGGTAAGATCCCTTGTAAAGCCCTGGTGAGACTTCTTTCATAGGAATATTTGTTTTTAATCCACTGATATCAAAAAATGCTTCCCCTCCGGGTTTGCCCTTCATCGTTACGTGTAATATCTCCCTGATCATAAGTGGAGGTTTATAATCATGATTTATTGATTTAATAAGATCAAAGCTCTTTATTTGAAACATCCAGGATATGGAATATTTTTTTTCAGATTTATCGGTGAAGTGAACTTCAACCCGATTTTCCCCAAAAGGTAAATCCACACCAGGCTTATAACTCATAAAGCCTGGTAATATAATACTACTTGCAGTAACATCTTTATTATTAATCAGGACTTTCACACTATTCAGCTTGATGGCAAGGTTACGAAATGCCAGAGAGATGGTGGGTTTACGGCTATAAATAAAACTGCTTTTCGCAGGCGAAAACAAGAAAGAATCTGATTCTTCCGAAAAAATCGGATTATTGGATTGTAGAAATATAATTATCAGTAATGTAATAATAATTGTTATTAATTGCTTCATGTTGTTTGTTATTCTTCCCCAAATAAACATTAAATAAGTACTTTGTAAGATACTGGTTATTATAACATAAAATTGCCAAATCGGGATCAATTGTATTTATTCAGACCCATCACTGTAGGAGAGGCTTCCAGCCTCGATTTTCGTGGCAAGATGCCACTCCTGCAAGGGAGGACTGAATGCTTACAACCAATTTAATTTGAATCTCCATGGGCTCTGCATTCTCTGTGGTGAATAGTCATATAAAATTAAAAAAACTAACAGGAAAAGAATTTCATTCAAAGAAAATTAAATCATGAAGTTCTATGACTTAACCATTCCAATAAAAAACAAGATGGCGGTTTATGAGGGAGATCCCGGTGTCAGCGTTGAGAGTTTTTCCTCGATGAAGAAGGGTGACCCGTATAATCTGCTAAATGTCCAGATGGGTTCTCATACAGGTACACATATTGATGCTCCTTTTCATTTTTTCCAGAATGGGAAATCCGTCGATGATATTCCCCTCAAAACCCTTGTAGGTCCTGCAAGGGTTTATCTTATCAGGAATGAGAAGATAATTACAAAGCAAATACTTCAAAACATGGATTTCAACGGTGTAGAGAGAGCTCTTTTCAAAACAGACCATTCTTTTCTCAGAGACAGATATTCGCGCTTTCGTAGTGATTACGTTCATCTGGATTTAGATGCGGCGGGATATCTTGTGGGAAAAGGAATGAAGATAGTTGGAATTGATTCTTTCTCGGTGGAATCCTATAGCAGGAAAGATCATCTATCTCACAAGGTTCTTCTTGGATCTGGAATAACAATTCTTGAAATGCTGGATCTAAAAAAAGTAGAGCCGGGTGATTATGAATTGATATGTCTTCCTTTGAAAATCCATGAAGGTGACGGGGCGCCGGTAAGGGCTATCCTGAGAACACTTTGATTATCAAAAGGAAGTAGGAAATTAGAAGCGGGAGGTTGGAATAGACGGTATCGAAAAACCTCAGAACCCCGGTTATTTTCTTTTTTCCCGTTTCCCGCTTCCCGTTTCCCGTTTCCCGTTTCCCATTCACCCCAGAGATTACAGAAATCATGAGAGGTAACGAAGATATGAAAGCAATGATTGATTTAATTAACGAACAGAGAATTTTTACCATCTTGAATATTGACGATTATGATCTGGCGAAAAAATGCGGAGAAATTGCAATAAACGGCGGATTGAAACTAATTGAGGTTTCTCTTCTCGCGCCGGATTGTTTCAAGCTGATTGATGAGTTCTCCGGAAATGATTCTATTAAAATCGGAGTTACCGGTGTTCGGAAAAAAGAGGATGTAATCAATGCAAAAAAGGCAAATGCAAGTTTTATGGTCACACTTCACCAGGATAGAGAATTAATTGAAGAAGGGAAGAAACAGGATATATTTGTTATTGGGGGTGCATCTACGCCAACGGAGATTTTTAACGCGAATAAATGGGGTGCCGATCTTGTTAACGTCTTTCCAATTCAACCCCTGGGAGGACCAAGGTATATCAAGCTTTTACTTGATTATTTTCCATCTATCGACTTGAGGGTACAGGGAGGTCTGAATATTCATAATTACGTGGATATGCTTGATGCAGGAGCAGTGGCGGTAGGTTTGTCTTCCAGTATGTTTGATAAAAAGACTTTAAAAAGAAAAGATTTTAAGATGTTCGAGAAAAAAATGGAAGTCTTCCTGGGGCGTTATCATATGTGGAAATCATTCCATTCACAGGAAAGAAAGGAACATAGCGGTGTTGATGGGGATTAATCGGAAGTTTTCCTGGTTGGTTTTGATCCTGTTCATATTTGTTACTTTTGGAAGTTCACATGCAATAATCGAACACATAAACAAAAATAAGCTCGATAAAGCATTTGCTGAATTTAAAAAAGGCAATCTTGATAAAGCATCAATAATGTATAGGGAAATTATTGAAAAAAATCCGAAAAACTTTCAAGCGCATTTCGGACTTGGCGTTATTTATCAGGCAAAAAAGAAATATAATCTTGCCCTCAAGCACTTTCAAGCTTGCGTTAGCATTAATCCGAGTTTTGCTCCCACATACAATAATATGGGATGGATATACTTTGTCACGGGACAATATGACAGAGCTCAACTTGAATATATGAACGCCATAGAAAAAGATCCCACTTATTTTCTTGCATACAATAACCTTGGTGCACTTTTTTTCGCGAGAAATCAGGTGGATACGGCCGAGTTTATCTTTAATAAAGTGTTGAAAATGCATCCCAATAACTTGATGGCTTTAAACAACATGGGGCTTGTTTATGAGTTCAGGGGTCAATATGATAAAGCTGAACACAAGTTCGGGGAAGTATTATCCATGGATCCTGACAATGCAACAGCACAGTTAAACCTTGCAAGAGTTTATTCGAGCCGGGGCAAGTGGGGAAGTGCAAGAAGAATCCTGGAAAAGCTTATAAAAAAAAGACCTGATTCTCCTGCAATTATCTCCGCCCTTGCGTATTTCCATTTCAGAACGGGAAATATGGAGAAATCAAAGCATTACCTGGAAAAAATTCTAAAAATGAATCCCGATTATTTCTCTGCAAGAGAGATGTTATCATATATATTAATGAAGGAAGGTAAATACAAAAAAGCGATAACGCACCTTGAGAAGCTTCATAAAATAGCTCCCTATTATTTTAATGTTTTATATAACCTGGGCTTTTGTTACAGGGAGTCGGAGAAATATGAAAAAGCTATGTTTTATTATAAGAAGGCTCTCAAAATCAGGCCTGATTCACTTGATACCCTAAACAGCCTGGGTCTTACATACGAGGCGGCAGGGGACTATAATCTTGCTTTTTATTATTATAATCATGCCTTGATGAAAAATCCTTCCAATACCGATTCTCTTTTAAGTATCTCAAGAATATATATATATTATGGAAAATTGGATGAGGCGGAAATCTACCTTGACAGAATATTGAAAAATGATATAATGAATAAAGCTGCTATTGTTGAAAAATCATATATATTCTGGAATCGCAACAAGAAAAACCTTGCCATAAACATGGTGAAAAGCGTATTAAATAAGGATCCTGACTATTTGCCTGCGCTTTATGCATATGGATTATTCAAGTTTTTAAAGGGACAAGAATGTGAAGGTCTTCAGATACTGCGAAAAACTATCAATATTGACAACAAATTTTTGAAGGAGATTAAAGAATACCCTCGAATTAACGAAAAACTGGAAAAAAATATACATAATTAACTAAATTCGATCGAATTAATAATAACCTTAATAATGAATAAGTCATTATTATTTCTGTTGAACAATTGAAAGATTATTCATGTTTTACAGAAATTTTGTTGTAATAAGTCAAATAAGCTAGGGAGGTATATATACCGGTGAGAAATAATCTCTGGTCCAACTACGTAAAAGAAAAACGAAAAGGAAAGCATCTAACCAGGAGGAAACTGGCTGAATTGGCAAAAGTTGATCCCAGTTATCTCACCCTGATCGAGAGAGACGGGTTCGTTCCAAGGAAGGATAAAGTCGTCAGATTGGCAAGGGCAATGGGATGTGATATTGACGAATGCCTCTTGACTGCAGGGTATGCTCCGCAGAGAGTGCCTGTAACCGAATTCCTGGAAAGACTCGAACGATATAAGGATGATCGGGACATGGACGAGGATCTTAAAAAAGCGGTCAGGGAAATTCGCACTTTCCACGCTGAAGAGCAGAAGAAAGTAGCTCAAATGATTGCCGCATACCTTCAAGTTTTACACAAGGGTAAAGAAGGATAGTTGAGAATTTTTAGTTTGAACAAAGAGCCCCTTAATAGAAGGGGCTTTAGTTTTTTATCTAAATAAGGATAAGCTTTATTTTTCTTTCAAGATACATCTTGTTCGGGTGGTATCCATTCTTCCCAGAATTCACAGGGTGTAAAGTCAAGTTCATTCAGGTTTTTTTGAATCGGAGCCATCAGGTAGAATTCTTTTTTTTCCCAGCCAAGAATTTTACATGTGAATTTTGTGTATTCAGTATCAATTATCTTTTCAAATTCTCTTCCTATTTCCATCGCGTTGAGATGACGACATGTGGCACATATTTTAAAAGCGTTTTTCACAACTACATTTTTCATTCGACAGTCACCCTTTTATTGACATCAACATTATTTTATCATATAATTTATCTGTTTGCATAGATGTTGTCAAATCTTAATATAATTGGAGTTGATCAGTTGGATACAAGGCAATCTTCTGAAATTCTGGAAAAATTGATACCATATATCTATAGGATGTTAAGAAGCGAAAAAAATGATTATTATAAGAAGTACTCACTTACACCGACACAAATGGATGTACTGAGCACATTAAAGACAGGCAGCATGAATTTATCCACTCTGAGCGAATTAGTCCTCCTTGACAGTAGCACGCTTGTGGGTATAGTGGATAAATTAGAGAAGAGAGAATTATTAATAAAGAAAGTCAGTCCAAAGGATCGCAGGAAAAACAATTTGAAATTAACCCGGAAGGGTAATAATTTATTAAGATCAATTCCACCGTTTACAAGTCCGATCCTCAAATTAGCAATTGAAAAACTGGGTGATAAAGAAAAAAAGCAATTTATTGACATTATGAATAGCATATTGAGGAATCTGGAGTTAGAGGATTTAATGATATCGAGTAAGAATGAGCTCAAACCTGTTTCTCCAATAGCAACGGTTCTATAAAGCAAGTGACAAAGCTTTTTCCAATAAATAATGTCATCCTTCTTATCTCTGCGTTCTTCGCTATAAAAGATTATGGAGTTTTTACTATATGAATATACAAAATTTATTTAATTTTATGGAGTTATTGCAGGTTCAGAAACCTGCCCGCTATATGAACGGCGAATGGAATTCTATTCATAATCGCAAGGAAAAAGAATTCTCCTTCGCTCTTGCATTTCCCGATGCATATGAAGTTGCCCAGTCGGGTTTGGGCTTTAAGATACTGTATCATATAATAAATGAACATAGAAATTTTTCATGTGAACGTGTTTTTGCCCCAATGCCCGATATGGAAAAATTCCAAAGAGATAACAAGATTCCACTTTTTTCGTTGGAGTCAAAAACGCCATTATCACAATTTGATATTATTGGCTTTACACTTCAATATGAAATGACATATTCCAACATACTCAACATTCTTGACATGGGAGGAATCCCTCTTCGAAGCTCAAACAGGGATGAAAGCTATCCGATTATTATCGGCGGAGGACCTGGAGCTTTTAACCCGGAGCCTGTGGCGGACTTTTTCGACCTGTTCGTGGTAGGTGATGGAGAGGAAGTTATTAACGAGATTTTAGATGTTTACAGTGAGTGGAAATCCGAAGGAAGTAATAAAAAGGAAGAATTTCTGGTTAAATGCGCCAAAATTCAAGGCGTATATATACCGTCTTTTTATGATGTCAAATACGATAAAAGTACTGGTCATATAGATTACCTCGCTCCAAATCGAACATGCGTTCCCCCCGCTGTAAAGAAACGAATAGTGCAAAATCTGGATGATGTGGATTTTCCCACAAAACCTGTTATTCCGTATATCCAGACAATTCATGACAGAATAATGCTTGAGATATTCCGGGGATGCACCAGAGGGTGTCGATTTTGCAGGGCAGGATATATTTACAGACCGATAAGGGAAAGATCCATTGACAAACTCCTGGATATGGCATCGGAAAGTGTAGATTCAACAGGATATGATGAAATATCTCTTCTCTCTCTGAGCTGCAGTGATTATTCACAGATTGAAAAGCTTATCGGTTCCCTTTGCGAAGAATTTTCCGGCAGGGGCATAAATGTTTCCCTTCCGTCGCTGAGAATGGACAATTTCTCACTCAAGCTGGCGGATATCGTAAGGACAAAGAGAAAGGCCGGGCTTACCTTTGCGCCCGAAGCAGGGTCACAGAGATTGAGAGATGTTATCAATAAAAACATCACGGAATCTCAGATCCTGGATACATTGAAAAAAACCCGGGAAATAGGATGGCAAAGAGTAAAACTCTATTTTATGATAGGACTCCCCACGGAAACCCATGAGGATTTAAACGAGATAATCCAACTGGTTCGCAAAATAAAGAAAACAACCAGGTTGAACCTCACGGTCAGCATCTCCCATTTTGTTCCTCAACCTTCAACTCCATTCCAGTGGGAGCCTATGGAGTCAATCGAATCTCTTCTAAAGAAGATTTATTATTTGAAAGATAATCTACGTAACAAAGGAATACAATTCAATTATCATGATCCGCAAACAAGCTTCCTTGAATCCGTATTTACCCGGGGTGACAGGCTTCTATCAGAGGTAATCGAACAAGCGTTCTATAATGGAGCTCGCTTTGATGGATGGAGTGAATTTTTCAATTATTCAATTTGGGTAAATGCTTTCAAAGAAAAGAATGTCAATCTGGAAAAATATACAGGCAGAATCAGCGCAGATAGAATTTTGCCATGGAGAAATATTGACACAGGAGTCACGCAAGAATACCTTGAGTCTGAGAGAAAACGATCACTGGAGGGGGCTGTTACAACTGATTGCAGGGTAACCGAATGCACCGGCTGCGGAGTCTGTTCAGGCTCAATCGGAAATGTGTTATCAAAGGAACTGTCCCGGGGGATGATTGTTGAAAATACAGGCGAAAATAATGAAATTAATAAGCAGGCGCAGAGGCTAAGGATAAAGTTCAGTAAGAAAGGAAGACTTCGCTGGATCTCGCATCTTGATTTACAAAGAACATTTGAGAAAGTCCTGAGAAGGGCACGACTTCCAATTTCTTATTCAGAAGGATTTCATCCAAGACCCCGCTTATCTCTTGCTCTTCCGCTCCCACTTGGATATACAAGCGATTGCGAAGTTGCGGATATGACTTTATTTGAGAAGATGCAGGTTGAGAATTTTAAAGAATCCCTGGAGAAGCAATTGCCAGATGGTATAGAAATAAAGTCTGTCAGTGATACAACTTTATTTCAAAAATCAATAATGTCATTTTCTCTTAAAATTACATATCTGATAACCCTTCCATTTAAAGGTGAAAAGACTGAAGAGATATGCTCTTCAATGAAGGATTTTCTCGATAATAGAGAAATTATGATCAGCAGGAAAGGAAAGGATATTAACATAAGACCTTTCGTTGATAGACTCGAGTTGAAAGTCCCTGACGGGATTTTTAAGCTTTATATGGATCTTATTGTAAAACCCGATGGAAGCGTAAAACCAGATGAAGTAATCGGTAGAATATTTAATAAAAAAATTGCAGATCTTTCAACATATCATCGACTAACAATTTTAATGAACAAGGATGGTCGTTGGTTACATCCATAAAGAAAAGGTGTATTTATAGATTCCTTTGAAAAAATAAAAGAACGGGTAGTTATAATAGTCTGGGTACTGGCCTCTTTTTCAGTATTGGCGTTTATGTTCCGCAAATCAACTCTTGTATTACCAAAGTTTGTCTATCTGATTCTGGGTATTGTTATACTTGGAAATATAGCACTGACCATCCCAAAAATTCGCAAAATGCTGACGCCAAATCTCTTCCTCGGAATGATTGTGGTATATGCGGTTGCGATAGTAGTCCTGCTTGCCTATAGTGAAGATGCCAGCATGGGGCAGTCTTCAGGAAATTCGTTTTCAGAAAGTCCATATTTTCTCATCTTCCTCTTTCCCATAATCCTTGCAAGTTTATATTATGGCATGCGTGGAGCTGCATTTATTGCAACTTTGATAGGTGTTATTGATATTGCTGCAAATCTTATAATGGTCAGCATATTAAAAGATTATAACATTGAAGATGTTTTCAATTTCTCCACACTTGTAAGATTGGCTCTATACTATTTAATTGCACTTTTCATTAGTAATATTCAGGAAGAGAAGATGAAGATAGTAAAAGTCAAGGATGAGAAATCCGAGGAGTATAAAAAACTCGTCAAGAAGCTAAGCCTTGTTAATGAAAAACTCGAAAAAGATGTTGCAAAAATTGAGGAAGAAAGAAACAAGGCGGCAACAACGGCAAAGAAAACCAAGCTGCTCCTTAATATTTCGCAAAATTTGTCCCAGAATCTTGACCTGCGAATGATCCTCTCGGCTACCCTTACCAAAATTCGCGAACTTGTACTTTATCATTCAGGAGCTATTTTCTTTTATGACTCGGATAAGAGCGAGCTATATATGGCCGCCCATGAGGGACTCTATGAAGATGAGATGCAAATAAACCTGCGGTCTGACATTGGCATTCCATATATGGTGGCACAAACAAGAAGATCTCTTGTAATTAACGATACGGCAAATGACCCGAGATTCAATACCATATTATCCAACGAGCAAAGCGTCAAGGTAAACTCGGCTATCTATCTTCCAATAACACATGAAAAAGAAGTTTTTGGCGTTATTTGCCTTTGGAGTATGGAGAAGAATAGCTATGGTGAAGAAGATATCCGACTTCTCACAACGGTTACAAGAGAAGCCGCGAGGTCTATTAACAACGCCGAGCTATACAAAAAACTTGATACAAGGTTCAACTTTGTAATCACTCTCTGGCAGATTTCAAAAAGTCTGACTTCCTCGTTAGACCTTTCAGCTTCATGGGAAAAAGTTCTCGAAGAAGTATTAAGAACAACCGGTTATCTTTTTAACTCGGATAAATTAATATTTTTCCAGTATAAAAAAGAATTAAGAGAATTGTCTCCTTACATTGCAATAAATGTAAGTAATGCTACAAAGAAAAACTTTGTTATTAAATTGAAACAGGAAGAGGGAAGTTTGCCGGAATTCATGGTTTCGAATTTTCAGGTTCACAATGTTAGAGCGGAAGCACGCTTCTCTATGATTGCTCCCTTCGCTGTGAAAGAAGGATTTACTTCAATGCTATGGTCTCCTCTGCGGGGGAGAAACAGACTTATTGGGTCGCTTGCTCTTTTTTCTACGGAACAAAGAAAATGGACTTCAGAAGATATACAGTGGCTTGACATTTTTACAAATATGCTCTCCATGACATTAGAAAACGTTCAGCTACTCGTTGACCTTGTCTCGGAGAAAACTCAGCTTCAGGCACTTATTGATAATGTACCGGAGGGAGTTTATACAACCGACGCAAACCGCAGAATTTTGACCTGGAACCGTGCAGCCGAGAAAATAACCGGCTTCAAGATGTCAGATGTTACGGGGAATGATTGTTGCAATACCATTCAATGCCAGAATGTTGAAAATACATTTTGCAAAGATAATTGCCCCATAAATTTAGCCATTGAAAAACAGGAAAAAGTTGATTCAGGACTTGAAAACGTTTTCATCATAAACTCACAAAAAGAACTTATTCCTGCATTTATAACAGCCGCTCCCATTTTTGACGAAGCAGGACAGGTGAACGGTGCTATTATGGTCTTCAGAGACATCACCAAAGAAAAGGAAATCGAGCGGATGAAAGAGGAGTTTCTCGCAACAATTACACATGACCTCAAGAGTCCGTTGGCATCAATAATGGGATATACGGAGCTTATATTAAACCCGAAACTTGGGACCGTTACTCAGAATCAAAAAGAATTCCTGAACGCTATACTCAGGGCTTCAAATACGCTACAAATTTTGATAAATAATATCCTTGAAAGTACAAGAATGGAAGCAGGCAAGATGACATTCAACCCGGTTCTTTTCAAACTCTCGGATCTCGTTACAGAAATAGCAGAAATGTTCAGACCTCTGCTTGCACATAAATCCCTCAATTTTGAAGCCCCGGTAGATACTTCTATTGTTGTCTATGGCGACAGAGAAAAACTTAGGGAAGTATTCATTAACCTCATTAGTAATGCGCTCAAATTCACACCGGAAGGAGGACTTATAAGCATTGGCGGCGTGAAACTAAATGGGCAGGCGGAAGTCAGAGTGTCGGACACAGGAAAAGGAATACCTAACTCGGAAATACCAAAACTTTTCCAGAAATTCTCCCAGGTAAAGGGAGAAAAAAGAGGAACCGGACTGGGGTTATATATTTGCAAAAGAATTGTGGAAGCCCATGAACAGAAGATATGGGTTGAAAGTGTAGTAGGGGAGGGAACTAGCTTTATTTTCACTCTCCCCACATATAAGAATGTTGTTGATAAGAGTGCCCAAAAAACTATCCTGATTGTTGAGAATGATGAGCCTCTTGCAGGAAAAATGAAAAAATCTTTAATTGAGCATGAATATCATGTGAATGTTGCTCCGGGTTTCGAAGAAGCTTTGAAGCTGTTGAATGATGATGATGAGCAATTGCCGCAAGTCGCTGTGATCGATTGGCATCTTCCTGACGGAGAGGCACTCAAGTTAATGGAATATATAAGAGAAAATGAGAAGCTGGATGATATGGCTTTGTTACTCCTTTGTGATTACCGGGAAGAAATCAGCGGCGATTTTGACGCTGTGGTGAATAAGCCTATCAATTTCAGGGATTTATTAATGAAAGCCAATGCGTTTGCTCAACCATAGATTAGTAAGTATTGTAGGAGAGGTTTCCTAACCTTGATATTAAATGTAGGAGAGGTTTCCTAACCTTGATATTAGCGGGTTTAAAAACCCGCGCTACATTTCTGAATAGTAATATAGATTATATATATTGATACAAGATATAAATGAGTGATTAATAAGGGGATATTTTAGGGAAAATTTTAAGGAAAATTTATAGTTCGGAGTTGAATAATTTTATGTTTAAGGAAATTTTAATAAGTATTGACGAGATGGAGAATCGAATAGCTGTCTTGGAAGACGGCAAATTGATGGAAATTTTCATAGCGAGGGAAGAACACCAAATTGGTAGCATTTACAAGGGAAAAGTTGCAAATGTCCTTCCGGGAATGCAGGCCGCTTTTGTTGATATCGGTCTTGAGAGAAATGCGTTTCTCTGTGTGGATGATGCCATAAGCGGCATTCACATAGATGTTGAAGTTCAGAAAGCTCGCTCATTGTCTATAAAAGATATCCTGAAAGTTAACCAGGAGACACTTGTTCAAATTGTCAAGGAGTCAATCGGAACTAAGGGAGCCAGGGTTACTACATTTATTACCCTCCCGGGCAGATTCCTTGTATTAATTCCAACAGCAAATTATACGGGTATATCAAGGAGAATCGAAGATGAAGGGGAAAGGAATCGCCTCAGATCTCTTGTGGAAAAAATAAAACCTAAAAGTTATGGACTTATTGTGAGAACCGCCGCCGAGGGGAAGGATCGGGAAAGTCTTGAAAAAGATTTACAGCTATTAATAAAAATGTGGAAGAAAATTCAAAACACGGAATCAAAGAAAAGTGCGCCTGCAATTATACATTCGGAATTAACACTTGTTTATAAAATTATCAGGGATGTATTTACGCAGGATGTGGACAGACTTATTATAGACTCACACGTTGAATATGACAAAATACTTGAATTGATGGATATCATAGCTCCACATTTAAAAGGAAGAATACATCTATACCTGGAGGGAAATCCGTTGTTTCAGGCATACGGGGTGGAATCGGAGATCGATAAATCTCTTCGCCGGAAGGTATGGCTGGAATCCGGTGGCTATATCATAATAGACAAGACCGAGGCGCTTACCTCGATTGATGTGAATACAGGCAAATATATCGGCAGAACCTCACTTTCGGATACAATACTCAGAACCAACCTTGAAGCTGTCGATGAAATTACAAGACAGGTACGACTCAGAGACATAGGTGGAATTCTGATTCTCGATTTCATCGACATGGAAAGAATGGAAGATCGAGGCAAGTTAATGAGGGCTCTTCATGAAGCTCTGAAAAGAGACAGAACCAAAACGCATATAGTGGGATTGACAGAGTTGGGACTTATTCAAATAACCCGGAAAAGAGTGAACAGGGATCTGGATGAGCTATTAAGGACACAGTGTCCGTATTGCGGAGGAAAAGGACGTGTCCTGTCAGTTGATACTATATGCATTAAAGCAAAAAGAGAGATAAAAAATGTAAGTGAAGATTCAAAGGTTGAGGCGATGTTGCTAAGAGTTAATCCCCGTATAGGAATGAAACTATTGGGATGGGAAGGCGAAGACCTTGAGCAATTAGAAGAAGCTATGGGTAAACCTATATATTTAAGAGTCAATCCGAGAATGCATGTTGAGAGGATAGATATTGAAACTGCAACAAGTAAAAAATATATTGAAGAGAAAATTTCGGATTTGAGTCCGGGAGAAGAATTGGATATCACAGTGGAAGAAGTATTCGGTCTGAATCTGCAAAATGGGATGTGCATGCATAAAGGTAATCTTATAGAAGTACTTCAGGCAGGTAATCGAATCGGAAAAAAGATAAAAGTTGTGGTGACTCTTGTATCACGCTCATATTCACAAGCACAGATTAAAGAATAGGGATGAATTTGCGATTTGAGAGCATTTAAGGCGTGCAAATGCATTATGATACATTTATGGAGCATGAAATGCATTATAAGGCTCGTGAGAAGGTGCTTGAGAGCGACATCCGGTCAGATGTATTTCATTCTTATTTTTGCTCTTATATACATACTAATTGGTTCGTCAAATGTTTGTTTGGCGAACCAAATGCGAGCGGAGAAAAAGTATATGAATCCCATAAGGACCAAACGGATTTTTTATGGTTTATTCGGAAAATAAACTTTTTCAAAAAAAGCCTCTTCCCCAAACCCCATCTTCAAAAATAATTATACTAAAATTATACTAATATGATAAAATGTAAATAGAATGCGTCAATGTAAATGAGAGGTTTTTTAGAGAGGTTTTTACAAAAGGACACAGTCCCCGATGTCCCTGGAAAAGCAGGAGAAACACAACAGATGTTTAAGTTGTCAAGGAATTCCGGAGGTGAAGGATGAGGAACTGGATTATCGGTCTTATTGTCACGTCAGTCGTGTTACTCGCCGGGCTGGTGTGGGGTTTATATAATATGCGAATAGATTGGCTTCAGGCCATAATGTTGATTTTTACCTATTATGGCATGTTGCTTATTCTTGTCGCCGCAGTAACTCGCCCCAAAAAATTTCTAATAAATAAAGATTACTCCCCTTTTATAAGTATAGTAATTCCCGCAAGGAATGAAGCATATGTGATTGCAAATACCGTCCGCTCAATTTTAAAATTGGATTACAAAAAAGACGACAAGCTCAACTTCGAAATCCTTGTAATGGATGATAATTCATCCGATGATACCTTTGAAATTGCACAGGAACTGGAAATAGAATTCCCCGGCGTTGTAAGGGCGGTTCACAGGGGGCCTGAAATTGCCGGAAAAGGCAAGTCGATGGTTCTGAACGACGGTATGAAAAGAGCAAAGGGTGACATAATCGCCGTCTTTGATGCCGATACCAACGTCGCTCCCAACTTCTTTAAAAATGCGATTCCCCTGCTCTATGACCCCCAGGTGGGAGGCCTCCAGGGAAGAGTCAGACTTTACAACAGGCACAAGAACCTGCTTACTGCCCTGCAAGAGGATGAGTTCGCGGTAGTAAGTCACCTGTATCAACTGGGCAAGGAACTTGTGGGAGGACTTACCGCTCTGGGCGGAAACGGACAGCTCGTCAAGAGAAAAGCTCTTGATGATGTGGATGGCTGGAATTGGCTTTCCCCGACGGAAGACCTGGATCTCACATTCAGACTTCTCTTCAAGGGATGGCATGTCAGATACGCCCCGGATGCGGTTTTGAAGCAGGAGGGAGTCGAGGGAATACATGCTTTTATTCGCCAGCGGGTTAGATGGGCAGAGGGATTTCTCAAATGTATCTTCGATTATACAATACCCCTCATTTTCAGCAGAGCCAGTATAATGAAGAAACTTGACGGCACAATGACCATGATCAGAGTTCTCATACCGTTTTTTGTCTGGATTGGTTACATCTTCATCGGTGTAGCATTGGTCAAAGGTGTGGAATTCTCGTCAGGCGTCTCCCCCACCCTGATGATAATTTCTTCCTGGGCGTTTTTTGGCGCGCTAACTGTGGCAATGTTCAGGACTATTTATCCTAATGTTTTCACAGCCCTATTCAGGGTTATTAGATATTCATTTTACAATCTCTTCTGGGTTATCGCAGTCCCAATAGGCTTTGTAAACTGTATCCGGCATATAAATGATATATACTGGGATAAAACAACACATACGGGCGGAAGCCCAAAGAGAACAAAACCATCCCGACCGCCGGAAGAATTTACAGATTCTCCAGCCCTGACTGTGGCGGAAGCGGCGGACTGAATCAGTTGTAATCTAAAAATAAAGTAATATATTATTGAGTGATGTATTTTGGCTAATAGTCAAATAGATTATTGGATACAAATTTCTGAATACGATTTTGAAGTCGCAAAATCCCTTTTTGAAAAGGGACATTATATTTATGTGGGATTTATGTGTCATCAGGTAATTGAAAAAATATTAAAAGCGGCATATGTAAAAGCAACCGAAACAATTCCTCCCCGAACACATAACCTGGATAAATTGATAACGGGAAGTGGAAATGCAGGTAAAATTTCACAAGAATATTTGAATTTTCTTGATGAACTCACTCCATTGAACATTGAAGCAAGATATCCGGCACATAAGGATGCAATATATAAAATGATAGACAAGAAAAAGGCGAGAACCATTATTGAAAAAACTGAAAGCTTAAAAACATGGATAATAGAAAACTGGATTTAAACAAAAAACTGAAAGATTTTATTGATTTGCTCCTTGAAACGATCAGGGTAGAAGCGGTTGTTCTTTATGGCTCCTATGCTCATGGAAATCCCAGGCTTTACAGCGATATAGATATTGCAGTATTTTCTCCCGATTTTGGGGGGAACCCAATAGAAGAGACCACATTTTTATTTAAGTTGAGGAGAAAAATAGATACCGATCTTGAGCCCTTGGCTTATTCGAGTAACGATTTTTATGATTACACACCTGCTGATTTTGTCCACGAAATTATAGAAAACGGAAAAATAATATATAAAGATGGCAAATATCTTATATAACACCTGACTTTAGGGAAGATGGAAAATGGATGATGGAAGACGGATAATGGATGACGGATCTCGTTTCACACTTCTCATTCCCCACTACGGCGAATATGCGGAGACAAACAACTTCATAAGCGCAATGAAAAATATTACGCCAAAAATCACCTGAATCGTCAGAAGAAATAAATCGAAAACCAATTTAATTGTTCCGGGTAAAAATACGCTTGAAAGCAAAAAGGCAAACGAGAGGATAAACATACCGACAAAACCGATTGAGACTAACTTTAAAAAAGACGCCAGGTTATTTTTTATGAACGAATAATTCTCCACCAGCATTTCCCTGACTCCCCCTTTTATATATAGAGGAGTAAACGGCAGGGTCACAAGAAACGCTGTCATAACGGAAGATATGAATGTGAAGAGAGGTGAGGGTTGAGGGAATGGAATATATATATCGGCGGAGAAATTGGCTATGGTTGGCGGTAACATGATAATGTAATACCAGGTTGCAAGTGCTGTTAATAAGATATTTATGCAAAAAAGGGGCTTGAAGATATTTACGGCGACATTTACAGGCTCTTCTTTTGAGAACTCTCTATTTTCAACGTATATCCTTGTTGCTCCGAATATATATCCCTGGAGGAGTGAGAGAGGAATCAAAAGTGACACTATAATGGTTATAAATAAAGCAGTGCCTGCGAAGATAGGGAGAAACGGCATTTTAAACACATAGGATAATACAGACATAATTATAAGGACGACATTTGTAATAAGCGCAAATGTAAGCACAATTCTCAATATTCGCAAGTCGGCTTTATTCTCATCTTTGATATATTTATCGAGCTTTCCCGGTATTGCTCTGAATCCTATCATTGTGAATATGAAAACAAGAACGAACAACAGGCTGGCGCCATATGCCCCGTTATATCCGTAGGAAAGCTTCGTCAAACTAACGGAAAAGACATTACAAATTCTGAAAAGAAGCATCTTTAAATTAATAATTCCGGTTCCCCTCGTTATGTCTGTAAACAGGAAAGCCGGCATCATTGATCGTGATAATACATTAATACCATATTGGATGAGATATCCGAAAATTACGAAAATGAGGGGTAAAACAACCAGCCATATATGTTTTCTTGCAATATCTGTGGCGGATCTGAAATATTCAATTATACTTACATTGACTTCTTTTCCGGTTTCCTCCTGCCCGTCCTTTTTACTCTTCGCATTGCAAATAAAATACCCCACAACTGCAACAACCATTGAAAACATTGTTAAATAGATGAGCAGTATCTGTATATCCATATTTTATCTACCTCGTGAAAATATTAAACGGAGGCGGCGTATAATCTTTCGGCCTTTTGTCTTCAGGTATCGTAATCTCGTTTCCGTCCCTCAATGAGGAATAGTGAGACGACATAATCTCCACTCCGGCCTCGTTGAATTTGTCCTGGATATTTTCGTGAAGCTCGGAGTATATCTCGTCCATTAATTCCGGATGATTTGTATAAGCATTGATTTCATACGACACATAGAAATCATCAAGGCTTTTCTGCAATACAAAAGGCTTCGGATCATCCAGTACATATTTTATTTCAGTCGCCGCGTTTATCAGAAGCTCATGCACCTGTCTCCACGGAGCATCATATCCTATTGTAATATTCTTATGCAAAATGAGTCCATAATCTTCTGCAAGGCTGGAATAATTGGTTATGGGTCCCGATAGAACCTGTGAATTGGGAATTGAGATATCCACATTTTTTATTGTCCTTAAACGGGTTGCAAGAAGTGATTTTTCAATCACATCTCCAGTTACATTCGCTATTTTAACCCTGTCGCCGACCTTGAACGCCCGGGTGTATGTCAGAACGACTCCGGCAACAATATGAGAGATAAGGGATGTTGATCCAAGCGAGAATATCACGCCGATAAATATCGATATTGCTCGAAAGGCGGGGGAGCTGTAACCGGGAAGATATGGAAGAATAATTACAATTGCAATGACAATTATAAATCCCCTGATGATTTTCTGGGTTGGATCAAGCCATTCCTCGTAAAATCCTGGAATGGTTATAGTGCCTTTTTTTACTTCATCGAATATAAACCTGACAAAACGGAGTATATATCGGGTGGCAATCAACATCAGCAAGACAAACAGGAAACTCGGCAGATATGAAGATATTGAAGTCCAGAGTTTGAAAAGCAGTTTTGAAACAGAACTTGAAAAGCTTTCGGATATCCCCTCGGTTTCCGGGAAAAAGTCCGAAACATAATCAAACAGTATGTATATCAGGGTAAGGATAACAACCCACCTGAGAAACTTGAATATGAAAAACATCAGGTCTGCTAATCTCTTGTCGGATATTATATCCAGGTTCTGAATTTTTATGGATCGTATCCACTTACCGCGCCATGAATGTAGTTTCTTGTGAATCGCCGGACTTAATTTACTGCTTATAAATATAAGAATGATGAGCAGGATGCACCCAACAATCCCCACCACGGTTCCCTTTACCATTCTTTGTTTCCTGAGTTTATTGCGTGCCTCTTCCAGCGTTATTTGAATGATCAGCTTGTATTCATTTGCCAACTCAAGCCTTGTGCGCTTTTCGGGCTTTGCGTCCTTATCACTCAGAGTTACCAGTATTCGTTTACCCGCCATTATATTTGTAGTCCATTTTTCCTCAACTACATTTATATCGTCAGGATGAATTTTTGTATCTTTAATAATTGAGTTTAATCTGTGGGAGATAGCTTCCGCTCTCTTGGGGGGCGAATATGGCCCCAATTTTGCATATAACGCAAACATAGGCTTTCCCGCCATTGTCACAACCGCACCCTGTGGCTTTTCCTCTGCGATAGCTTTATCGGGGGAAGATGTAGGTGACGGCAACGGCTTCGGAGATATAAATGAAGACGGTGAAGCTTCCGGAGATGGCGAAAGTTTCTTTGAAGATTGATCCGATGGTGTATGGGATGGCTTGATTGACTCTGGTTTCGGAGCCGAAGAATCTCCGGGAGATTTGTGGAGTGACGGTGATGTTTTTATATCGGGAGAGGATTGAACCAAATCTGTTACCGCCGGTGTCGGGACAATCACGGGCTTGACTGAAGACGACGGCGTGGGTGTTAAGCCTGTAATCTGTGCGATTAATATATTATCACAATGCTCTGTCCGGCCGTGTACTGGAGTGCCTGCAATAAAAAAGAAAAAAAGTATAATTGCCGCCAGGAAAAATATGGCGGATTTTTTTAAAATCGATTTTCTTTCCAATTTTCTTTCCTTAATCATTTGTAATCATTTTTTTTGAATCCCCATTTAATTCCACTTTTAAATCCCCTTTTGAATCCCCTTTCATTTCTACTGTTCTTATGGGGAATGGAAGATTTATTCCTTCTTTATTATACCTTGCATGCAATCGCTTTACAAATTCATTCCTGATGGAATAATGATCTGCATATTCCTTTATACGCAGAACCACAGTCATATTAATGCTTGAATCGGCAAATGTATGAAATCTAATCTCTGGGATAAAGTCCTTTACTCCTCCGTCCACCTCATTCATTAACTTTCTGACCACTTCTTTCGTTACCTTTTCCACATATGTAAGATTACTCTCATAACCGACTCCCACCGGGACAAGAATGGACATCTCTTTTTCAGGCCGACTATAATTTGATATTATTGTTTCAGCGAGTTTAGAATTGGGAATAATTATCATATAATCGGTCAGATCTTTAATCATGGTACTTCGCCATGTTATGTCCATAACATATCCTTCCTCGCCCGAGCTGAGCTTCACATACTGCCCCGGTTCCACCTCCTTGGATGCAATAATATAAAGCCCGGAGAAAAGATTCGAAAGGGTTTTTTGAAGTGCAAGTGCGACAGCAAGACCGCCCACACCCATTGCAGTAAGTATTGGCGTTATGGATACACCCAAAGTATCCATCAGAACAAGGAAGCCCATTAAGTATATAAAGAGCCTGGTTATATTTCCAATAAGCGTGGTATGGGGAAGGACTTTAGCTACCTTTTCCAAATATTGTTTTTCCAGTGCAACGACAACCCTTGAGAAGATAATAGTCATGAAGATAATCACAACTATAACAATCACCTTATGGATTATTTTAAGCTCACTTTCTCCGATATTTACATATAAGATTGACATGTAAAAGCCTGCCATTGTAAACACAAATGTTATTAGACCCTTGAACGGAGTGGTGATTATTCTGAAACCTTCCCATTTGGCATTTTTGAACGATCTATTCAGTTCAGATCTTAAAACTATCTCAAGTATTAATCCCAGAATGAAGCCTCCAAATATAAGCGAAGCTATAATGAGATTTTTCTTTATCTGGCTTTTGTTCTGGAAAAATATATGAATGTCGAAGTCTATCTTTTTTTCTGTTAAGTTAGGTGTTGATGTTGGAGTCGGCGTGAGTGTCGGTGTTGATGCCTGTAAGAATAAAGCTGACCCCGATATACCTGTGCCGAAATCGCAAAGAGAAGCTGACATGGCAAACCCTGTCAACAGTATGAAGAGTGCCAGCGTGAAGTGTGATATGTTTTTTAGTATATTATTGTTTTTCATAGTTACATTTATCTGGGATTCAATTCACCACGAAGACACGAAGGACACGGAGATTTTAATTTATATTCTTCGTGCTCTCCGTGGCTCCGTGGTAAAAAAAACTTCTGACCTCCGACTTCAAATTACCACTCCATTATCCCGAATCCCTCCGCGGGGATATAGAAATACCTCTTGTCTTTCTCGGTTTTAATGGGCTTATCAAGATTATGTCCTCCTATGCTCCGAACATCTACCTTGATTTTCTTCTTATCCATATCTTTTGGAAGATGCATTTTCTTCTTATCGGTCGCCCAATTCTTCACAAGAAGGATGTTTTTGCCGGTTTCACTTGTGAATTTTTTCCTCTGAAGCACAGGTTGCAGGACTGAACAGTCGATTATTGCAGGTAATGTGAGAAGCAAACCTCTGTATCTCACTCCGACAGTATGGTAACCGGGTTTCAGTTTGACAGGCTCGATAACTGTCTTCATCAGCATGAAAGGTTCGCCTACTGCTCCGCCAAGGGGGACAAGAAGAATGGGACCGCCGTCAATCCTGACATTGACGGCAACTGCCGATGAATAAAGAAGTTGTTTCTGGAATGAGAGAAGCATAAAATAATCATCTTCCCGGTCAACTGTAAATTTATGCCAGAATGTATTTTTGCGACGAATTATTACAACTTTCCCCTTGCTGTCATGAGAATATTCCCATTCCTTCACCTCGAAATCCTCGTTTACCGCTCTTCCTTCTTCTGATTCCAGAACGGCAAAAGCATGTGTATATTCAGGCTTGCAGGACAGGTAATCCTGCCCCGGAGTATCATATACCGCCATTAATGAGAGAAGGGCGGCGGCGGTTCCCATCAAGCTTTTGGTATCATTCACGCCGTCTTTAAAGATTTTTGTGTAACAGGAGCCATCTACGGGAAAATAGACAGGTTTTTTGGTGGGATTATTATGAAAAAACCACGCGGCACAAATACCGGCGACCTTTGCAAATTTCTCGTCGCCTGTTACACGGTAAAGAGCGTTGAAATTCTCCGTGAGAGTATATGCGCCAATGGGAGACTGGGGAAACAGATCAGGGTGAGGATAGAACCCCTCAATGGGTCCGTAGGATGTTACAAGGTGCATCAGAAAGCCTGTGCCTTCTTTTTCCGCTTCCTTTATCCAGATATTTCTCTTGAAAGATTTGCCGCCGAACGCCAGTGCCGCGGTCTGAAAGGCATTTGCTGTCTTCCATATTGTGGGAAGGTCTGAATATGTAAGGTGGGCATACTGTGGGAACCTGTCTTTCTCGATATTCTTGAATTCCATTATTCCCTGTCCCAATTCCTTGGCAACCCGTCCCAGAACATGGTATTCGGCTCCATCATAAAACTTGCTCATTCCAATAAGATACATCGCCGACAGGTCGCCCCTGCCTAATATAAGCCAGGCGGGGATTTTCATCTTCTGGTATTTTACATAATTCCCAAACCCCGAATCGGGATTTTGAACAATCTTTTTTATATTGGAAAAAACCTGGAGAAATGAGTCTTCCAATTGGTTGTAATCACCGGGTCTTGACTTTCTTAACACCCTGGAACCCTCGGCAAGAGCCATAAATGCATAAGCTGTATGCTCCTCAAGGTTGCATCCTGCAAGAGGTTTCTCCTTGATAATATTGCCGTTCTTACCAAGGTATTTATAAAAGCAGCCATTGTCTCCTTGCATATGGTACAGGAAATTATAGGCGGCAAGAGCGTTTTTAAGGCTTTTTTCATTCTTGAATATCTCGTAATGCTTTATATATGTCATCGCAACAAGAGCAGTTTCATATGTCGAAGCGAGAATATTCTTTTCCTTCAGGGACTTGTCGGTTGTTTCCCAGATGGTCAATTTTGTGCCGTCAGGTACTTTTATTATTTTCTTCCTGGAATCCATGAATTTCAGGTTGATTAAATCCCATTTTTTTACATTCGATTTTTGGGACTTTTTTTTATCCGACTGATACTTGTACTTTGATTTCACAGTGCCACATAAACCAATTTTTAATAATGACAAGACTAAGATAAGTATTAAAAAAATTACCCGGGTTATTTTTCCCGGATTCTTGAACCTCATATTCGTACACAGCCTTTCGTTGGGTGTTTTGGAATTGTATCTTTTTCCCTGAATGCATACAAAATCCTTTTCCCATGCATATGGTATGCCCTCGAACCTGACGGGAAAACTGCCGGGGAAGTGAATAAATGAATGCCGATATAGTCCGAATTGGGTAGCGAAAAGTAACCGCCCCTGTTGGTCTCAGGGATTATTGGTGATTCAAAATATCTTTACCGGTGTGTAATAAACCCTGATATAATTTAACATTTTATTAATAAAGAATTGATTGTTAATTCAAGAGTCTTATGATATAATACTTTACTAATAGAAGAAACTTATTTTTTTAGTCCTATTGTATTAACATAGGAGATGATTAACATGAAGCTCAGATCAAATACACAGTCTGCTATACCCGCTCCGAAAAGTGACCTTTCAAAGACCGGGAAAAAGGAACCGGTTTACGCAATCAAGGATAAGGTTGACGATCTTCGTAAGAAAGAAAAGGATCTTGGCGAGGATATTAATAAACTCAAAGAAATGGGTGTAAAGAAGTGGTGGAAAGGTAAGCAAGCCAAGCCTAGAAAATTGCTTGCAGGAATAATTGGTTCCGTAGGGATTCTTGGAATGTCGGCTCTTATATTTGCGTCGGGAGGCTCCGCAGCAGGTTTCTTGCTTTCGATGGCTGTGGTGGTAGGTATTCCAATGACATGCCTGATGCTCAATAGCCAATCAAGCGATAAACATCTGGAATCGGCCAGACAGGACGCATATGATACCGAGGTGGAAAAAGCTGAACAAGAACTGCGGAAAGACCATGAGTACCTGGAGCGGTGGGAAGAGAATAAAGATGCTGCCGATAAGATCGTGGAGGCTTCAATAACAATCAAAGAGGGCTCAAGTGTCTCCGAGATTATCAACGAAGAGAAAAGCGTAACCATCGGGGGGATAAAGTTGAAGAAAAGGAGATAATCAATAGAAAAACGGAGCCGGCAAGTGCCAGGAACGGTATCCCATAGGATCAGGAAAGAATCTCCAGGATTCCCCCTGCCCCATATGCGGCGGAACGGGAAAGACATTAACTTGTAGTATCATCCTGCCGCCCTGTCTGATCTATTTCTTCAAAATTCTACCCACAGGTCCTTTAAGATCCAACATTTCATTTAGTTTCTTATTTCAAGAGCTTTATGATAAAATATTTTATCAACAGAAGAAACTTATTTTTTAGATCTAATTTATTAACATATTATCCTGGGAGATGATTGACATGAAGCTCAGATCAAATACACAGTCTGCTATACCCGCTCCGAAAAATGACCTTTCAAAAACCGGGAAAAAGGAGCCGGGCTACACAATCAAGGATAAGGTTGATGATCTTCATAAAGAAGAAGATAATCTTGGCGAGGATATAAACAAGCTCAAAGAAATGGGTGTAAAGAAGCGGGAGAAAAGCAAGAAGAACAATAAGGTAGGCATGCTTGCGGGCATACTCGGAACCGTAGGGTGTTTCACCTTAGCGGCGGTTGCCCACGCGGCAGGAGGTTCCATAGGGGGAGTCCTTCCTCTTATTGCAATGATCGGTCTTCCATGGACATTCCTGATACTCACGAGTCGTTCAAACCAGCAAAATCGGGAAGCGGTCAAACATGACTCAGAGGCAGAAAACGTTAAACAACAACAGCAGGAAGTCCATAAAAGCCGGGAGTGGTGGGAAGAGAAGAAAGTGACTGCCGATAAAATTGTGGAGGCTTCAAAAAACAGAGATGACTCAAGTGTCCCCGAGATTATCAACGAAGAGAAAAGCGTAACCATCGGTGGGATAAAGTTGAAGAAAAGGAGATAATCAATCCTGCCGGATCTATTTCTTCAAAATTCTACCCACAGGTCCTTTAGGATCCAATATTTCATTTAGTTTCTTATATGGGACCAGGACTTTTCGCACACCAGCCGCATAGCAATCAACCTGGTACGGTGGGAACAGAATGAGAATTCCCTTGTCGGTGAGAATAAAACATTTATAGTTTTTCGCTTCCGCCTTCGCTCCATCTCTGATCCACTTTTCATCTGTATGCTTTGTTTTTATGAGCTGAGCAATACAGTATTTTGAGATCCGAGCCAGGTATTTTGATTTAGGCTTGAAAAGGTCTTTCAACTCCACCTTTTCCCCGCTTTTCAGATCAAAGGTCAGCGTATAAAACAACGGGTTCGGATGCGCACCCCCGGTAAATTCTCCGCCTCTCATAATAACACATATGATGTCATTCTTCTGATATTTGATTTCATACGCTATATCAAGATTCCAGGGAAGTCTTAATTTCGGAGTTGATGCCTTCGCCTTCTTATAATCCTCTTTAAATCCCTTCGCCTGGTTGTCGATATATTTCTTGATCCCGGCGTTGAATTTCTCCTGAGATTTCTTATTTTTATAATTTACAAGTCGGGGGTATTCGGCCTTGATGGAATATTGATCGCCCTTTTCCTTGAATACTTTCTTCTCGGTCTTGATTGATGCGGCATTGACCGGGCAAGATTGGGCGAATATGATGAATAACATTGCCAGTACCACCGTAATTATGGGGAGATATTTCCATGTTTTATTCATAATAATTCCTCCAATTTAATATAATCTATCCTGTTCTCTATAATTTTTCTCCGAGTTCTCCGCGATTTTTGTGGAGAAAATACCTCTGTGGAGAAAATACCTCTTTTGAAGACCGTACTTCTAACTTCCGTGATGAGGGTATCGAAAAACCTCAAAATCTCGTTTATTTTCCATTTCCAGCTTCCCTTTTCTCGTTTCCCATTTCTCATTCACCACGGAGGACACAAAAAGGATAAAAGAAAAAAGAAATTGGAAAATGGATCCGTTATCCTTATTCCTCCTTCCCACTCCCATCTGGAAAAATCAATATTTTTTCTCCGGTTATCCTCTGCGGTCTCCGCGCCTGCACTGAACTTGTTTCAGCGAACTCTGCGGTTGAAAAACCACCTGTTCGATAGTCTCTAATCCATCCTCCATTTTCCACAATCCATTATCCTTTTTCCAGGCAAAATCACTGACTATCGGGAAGCTCAACTATATCGAGCCAGTACTGACCTATTGTCCTGATAATTTCCACCAACTCATTAAAGCTCGTCGGTTTCTTTATATATGAATTGGCTCCAAGGTCATAGCTTTGCAATATGTCATCTTCAAGCCCGGATACGGTCAAAACCAGGACAGGGATATTTCTTAGATTTTCATGCGTCTTTATTTCTTTTAAAGCCTCTCTCCCATCTTTCCGGGGCATGTTGAGATCCAGCAGTATCAGTCCGGGTCTGGGTGAATCCTCCGGATTTTTGTACTCCCCATGACGCAAGAGATAATCCATTAACTCCTCGCCGTTTTTTACCCTGTATAATGGATTGAGAAGACGCGCTTCCTGGAACGCTTCCATGGTGAGCATGTAGTCATCATCATCATCATCTGCCATCAAGATAACCACCGATTTATGATCAGACTCCATCAGGTACTTCCTTTTTTTGTTAATATGATTACATCAGGATTCTTTTTCCGTCATAGGAAGTGTTATCAGAAATGTTGCCCACTCCTTGGGTTTACTCTTTGCAGTGATCTGCCCCCCGTGGCGCTCGACAATTTTTTTACATATCGATAATCCCATACCTATACCGGGATATTCATCCCTGGTATGAAGTCTTTGGAAAGGTTTGAAAATCCTGTCAAGATACTTTTCTCTGAATCCTATGCCATTATCTTTCACCTGGATTTCAACTAATTGCCCTTCAATAATTCTGGAGCTGAAGGCGATCAATGGATTTATCCCGGGGCGGGAAAACTTCAAGGCATTCGAAATTAAGTTCTGGAAGAGCAGTTTTATCTGGAGTTTGTCAGCCTTGACTATCGGAAGTTCGCCCTGCTCGATAACGGCGTTGTTTTTCTTTATATGAGCTTCCAAATCTGAAAGAATTCCCTTTACTATATTATTCAGATCAACTTCCTCAAGAGGTCTTGCTCTTGTAGTGATTCTTGAATATTTGAGTAATCCCTCAATCAATTGCTTCATTCTGATAGCGGCGTTTTGCATGCGATTGAGATAGTTAAGACTTTTTCCATCAAGAACATCCGCTGAGTGCCTTTTAAGGCAGTCTCCAAAAGCTGTTACTTTCCTGAGTGGCTCCTGCAAGTCATGCGAGGCGATATATGCAAATTGCTCCAATTCCCTGTTGGATTGCTCCAGTTCTGCAAGTGTTTCGTTGAGTTTTTTCTCTCCCCATTTACGCTCTGTTATGTCCTGCATAAAGCCTTCGTAATACTTGATTGAGCCATCCTCATCACGAACTGTCCTTACACTCTTGGACACCCAGATTTTTCTCCCATCCCTGTGATATAACTGGATTTCAAACCCGGATATTGCTTCGTATTTATCGAGAAAATTCTTTAAGGACTCATAAGCATCCTGGTTCACATTTAATTGAGTCCACACATTCTGCACACTGTCCATTAAGTGACGGGGCGATTTATATCCCAGTATTGCCGACATTGCGGGATTTGCCATGATAAATTTACCCCCGGGTGTCACCTGAAAAATACCCTCCGGGGCATTTTTAAACATTATAAGATATTTTTCATCAGCATCACGGGATATTGATTCCCGCTTGCTACTTTTCTCGTTATTCTTATATTTATCAGTTTGTTCTTGCATAATGCTATCTTTGCTAATTGATGATTTCTCAATGTTTTTATTCGCTTATAATGGTAGTTATCCCTTTGAGATTTCTCAGTAGTGTCCAAAGAACTTTAAAAATTATATGAAACCTGCAATTCTATTACTCCCAATCAAGAATTTGAGGAAATCGCTTCATCTTCTTCTTCATCATCATTTACTTTCTCACGGACATAGACACTTATTAACCTGGCGATAAATACGGCAACGAACATCTGGCCGATAACTGCTTCAATCGTCGTCAAGCTTATGGCTATCCGGCTCACAGGTATGATATCTCCCAATCCAAGAGTTGTAAGAATAGTGAAACTGTAATACTCAAACGCTTTGAAATCCACTATCAGAGAATCCCTGATCATAAATGCACTTTTATCAAGTATATGGGTGAGATAATAAAGCAATGCCCAGGCAAGTCCAATTAAGATATAAATACAGATTCCACCCTCGATAGTATCTACCTTTATCTTTTTTTCGGTAAGAAGTCTTTTCATTAAAATCCAGATGGAATAGAGAAGACAGATAATAAATATTGTTATAGCTATCACAAGTAAGGGTATATAAGTTTTTCCCGATATAACCCTATATCTCACCAGAACAATTGTAATGAAAGCTAACGCCGTCAGAGATGATATCGAGTATAAAATTTTCTTTTCTTCAATAACAACCCTCAATGTAAATATAATTGAAAGGAAAAAAATCAATCCGCTGAAGGATATTGTAATGTTGAACGAATCAAGTATCGGAGCGAAAAGAAACAAGAAAATGAGAACCATTAGAAGATGATGATATTTATTGTTAATAAATTCCTGGGAATAATAATAGCCAAATATTTTTCTTTTCTTTTTTTCAGGTTGTTTCATGGTTGTTAATTGTCCTGTAAAATTCGAATGATTATTGTCCGAATAGACTATTTTCTGAAAAGAGCTCATTTCCTTTTTTATAAACTTATTTGATCCTGAAACCGGGAATTATCAGCTTAATATCATTTGGGTGCATTTACTTTTTGTCAAATATTCAGGCGTAATTATTCAGTCTCCGGGGGCTTCTTGTCCTTCTGAGCGGATCAAGAAAGACTTGAGCATGTCATTCTGAGCGGATCACGAGAGAATAACTTTACTTCTATGATTTTCTCAAAGACGGGATTATCTTGATCTACGAGGATTAACACAGCGAAGAATCTCAACCCCCGTGGCATGGAGGAGCAAATATTAATAAGAATGATTGTTGTGAGGAGAATCCGGGAGAGGAGATCCTTCGCTGATTTATACATCGGAAGTAAGTAAAATACATTCTTGCCGGGATTGATCGAATAAAGTAAGATGATCTTTTTCCGCTCAG
>JAIORV010000154.1 GCA_021107945.1 Vulcanimicrobiota bacterium
CGGCATTTAAAGGAATATTTTTTAGGAAAAGCTTGACTTGTCCATAACATGACAAAATGCGAAAGTCCTGTCTTATTTATTGCAGGACTTACGCATTTCCAAGAAAGAAAAGCATAGAACTGTCATCCTGAGTGGAATACGATCTTTACCTTTCCTGAATAAACCTTGGCAAGGACGGGTTTTACTTACCTCCAATGTCTTCCACAGCGAAGGATCTCTACCCACGACAAATGATCCTCCTGCAGGCAATTATTCAAGAGATTCTTCGCTATGTAAATCTCCGTAGATCAAGAAAATCCCGTCTTTGAGAAAATCATTGGAGTAAAGAAACTCATTCTTGATCCGCTCAGAATGACAATTGCGTAAGTCCTGTTATTGATTATTAATTGGATGTATGAGATTTTAGAGGAAAATCAGGGAGGAAGGGAATGAATTGTCCCGAATCAATAGTAAGGTGAAGGGTGCAAATTTGTTTTGATGAAGAATTACTTATTATTTAGGAGGGGGAAAAATGAAAAAAGTATTTGCTTTTATCGGAAGCCCAAGGAAGGAAAAATCCAATACCTATATCCTGACAAAGATGATGTTGGACAAGCTTGTCGAGATGGATAAGAATATTGAATATGAGATTTTGACCGCCGGACATATCAAACTCAATTTCTGTCAAGGCTGCCTGATCTGTGCGACCAAGGGAATTTGCCCCGAGGATGAGCACGATGATGTGGGCATGATCAAGGAGAAGATGATAGCAGCGGATCTGATCATCCTGGGTTCTCCGATGTATGGCGGGGGAATTAGCGGGCAGTTAAAAACTTTGCTTGACCGCATTGCGCTCCTGTATCTTCAAAAGAGATTGGCGGGCAGACCGGGCGTTACAGTTGCCACGACAGGGATGAGCCCCAATGAATCAATGCATGAGTTTCTGGCAGGGCCGATGATGGAGCTTGGATTAAAAGTCATTGCCAGGCTTGATGCCACAACCTCCAGGGGCGAGATGGATGATCCGGAGACGAGGAAAAGAGCTGAAAAAGTAGCTGAAACCGTCTTTCCCTATTTAACCGGAGAAAAACTAATTGAATCTGATGAAACAACGGAAATGGCATTCCAGGGAATGAAATCTGAAATGCCTCTGTTCAAAAAAGAATGCCCGGCAGTATATAAATACTGGAAGGAAAGCGGGATGCTGGAAGTGAATTCCTACGCGGAATTACTTGAGAAAATAAGAAAAGAGGCGGTATTACGGTAAGAGCCGCTTCTATAGTGGAGAGACTGAATGCTTACCAATTTTAACAGGAGGTATATTCTTGATTAAATATGATGTGATAGTAATTGGAGGAAGTGCGGCGGGAATTCCGGCGGGAGTAACGGTTCGCAGGCATTATCCTGAAAAAAGTGTGCTGCTGGTTCGAAAAGAGAAGCAGGTGCAAATACCCTGTGGAATCCCGTACATATACGGAACGGTTATGTCACCACAGAAGAACCTTATCCCGGACGGCGTGCTTACCAAAAACGAGATCGATTTACTTATTGATGAAGTTACGGATATTGATCGGAAAAAGAAAGAAGTATATACGAAATCGGGAAAAACGCTGTTTTACGATCGCCTGATAATCGCCACCGGCTCCGAGCCTTCATCCATCCCCATTCCGGGACTGGATAAGGAAAATGTGTTTATGGTTAAAAAAGATGTGCCTTACCTTGAACAAATGCTTGAGGTAATGGATGGCGTAAAAGACCTGGTTATAATCGGCGGTGGATTTATCGGCGTGGAATTTGCCGACGAATGTAATAAGAACCGGGACATAAACATATCTATTATAGAGATGTTGCCACATTGCCTCATTCTTGGATACGACGAATTTTTCTGTGAAAAGGCCGAGGAGATTCTGGAGGAGAAAGGGATAAAGATTTACCGAAAAAATCGAGTGAATGCAATCCTCGGGAATGATAAAGTCTCAGGGATCAAACTTGCCGACGGTAGTGAATTAAAAGCCGACGCCGTTATTGTCGCCGTGGGAGCAAGACCCAATGTGGAAATCGCAAAGAAAGCGGGGCTTGATATCGGACCCACGAGGGCGATTAAAGTTGACCGTTTTATGCGCACAAGTGATTCCAATATATTTACATGCGGTGATTGCGCCGAAAGCACTTCTTTCTTTACAGGCGAGCCTATACCGCTGATGTTGGCGTCCGTGGCGACAATGGAAGCCCGCGTCGCCGGGGCAAACTTGTTTGGATTGAAACGGGAAAATCCGGGGGAAATCGGCGTTTTTGCAACCAAAGTCGGAGACGTCGCCCTGGGATCCGCCGGACTGACCGAGAGAAAGGCAAAAGACATTGGCTATCAAGTTGTTACCGGGGAGGCAACCACTATCAACAGGCATCCCGGTGGAATGCCCGGAATGACGAATATTTTCCTGAAACTTGTTTTTAACGGCAAAACCGGGATAATCCTTGGGGCGCAGGTTCAAGGAGAAAGCTCCGTCGGCGAAATAATAAACGCCCTGAGTGCATGTATCCAACACAGAATGACAGCGGACGATATCGCTATCTTCCAGTGTGGAACACACCCGGCACTGACAGCTTCTCCCGTTGCATACCAGTTAACCAACGCCGCGGAATCGGCAATACAGAAAATGATTAGAGAGAGGACAAGGGATAGAGTTCCGGTGTGAAGGTAAATTTTCTAATCTAAATTATTTATATTTATTATTTTCTATTATTTTTATTAGGGACAGACACCGGTAATATTAAAATGGTGTCTGTCCCTATTAATTCGCGACCTCCGCGCTGAATAGTAACAATAAAATAATAAAATTAAGAAGGAAATAGACTTCAACAATTAGAAAAACAAAAACAGAATGAATAATCAGGAAACAAAGAACAAATCATTCAAAGAGATCCTCGATAAAATATTACTCCCGTTCAGGGAAGAATACCGGAGGAAATGTAGCAACGAATCCGTCATGGGGGGATTTAACAGGTATGTCATAAATTGGATTGACAAAGCTTTGCTCAAATGTCCTGCCGATATAAATATAAAAAATCACCTTGAAGAAATAAGGGAAGATTTCTATAATTACCCCCGGGTTCTGCCCCGTAAACGAGGGGAAATACTGAAAAAAGTGCATCCGATTATTGGCGCGATAAGTGAAGGGAAACCCCTGCCTCCGATAAAGACGATAAAAAATAATCCGGTAAAAGAAAAAAAGAAAAAACTACCCGGTGAGAAGAAAAAAACGGTTAATGTTCATCTGGATGATTCCGTTTCCGGAATGACCGGCATCGGCGCGAAAGTAACATCGTATCTAAAAAAACTTAACATAGATACCATAGAGGATCTTCTGTTTCATATTCCCCGTGAATATCAGGACAGAAGGCATATTGCAAACTTGAATGAAATCGAAATGGGCAGGTTCCAGGTGATAAAGGGAACTCTGGGAGATATCAAACAAAGAAAGGTCCGCCGGAACATGCACATCACGAAAGCTTCTCTTTTTGATGAATACGGATCCTTATCTCTTGTGTGGTTCAACAAGCCCTATTTGAGGAACAGCTTGAAGACCGGTGAGAAATATATTGTTACTGGGAATGTTGAAATTAAGTTCAATGAGGCGCAGATCAACTCTCCCGAGATAGAAGAATGGGAAAAGGGCATGAATGCTCAGGGTGGAATAACTCCCTTATACCCCCTGACGGAGGGAATAAGTCAGAGTTTTATGAGGAAAATCGTCGCTTCCTGTGTAAGGAAATATTCCGGGCTTATTGTGGATGTTTTTCCCGACGATTTCAGGAAACGCCTGGGGCTGATGTCGGCGCAGGAGGCAATTCAAAAGATTCATTATCCGTCGGATATGGAAGATGTTGATTGTGCGAAGCTCAGGATCCTTTTCGAAGAGGCATTTTTTCTCCAGTTGATGATTGCACGACGAAAAAGGGCATTCAGGAAAAGCTCCAAAAACCGCAAGTATGATTATGACCCATATTTTCTCAAGCAGTTCGAGGATACTTTGCATTTTCAACTCACGAATTCACAGAAAAATGCAATGAAGGAAATACTTGAAGATATGCTCTCGCCCACTTCCATGAACAGGCTGATCCAGGGCGATGTGGGCTCCGGGAAGACAATTCTTTGCATATTTTTCACGCTTCTTTGTGCCAGGTCCGGGTATCAGTCAGCGATTATGGCTCCCACAGAAGTCCTGGCGGAGCAGCATTTTTATCGGTTCAGGGAATTTCTCGGCAAGTTTGATATTAAGACGGAGCTTCTCATAGGCGCTGTTAATCCCGGCGAGAAAATCAGGATAAAATCACTTCTGGAATCGGGTGAATTGAAAGTTGTTGTGGGCACTCAAGCCCTTATCCAGGAAGATGTCAGGTTCAGGAACCTTGCCTTTGCAGTTGTCGATGAGCAGCACAAATTCGGCGTTATGCAAAGGGCGACTCTGAAGGAGAAAGGATCCAACGCCGATTTCCTTTTCACAACCGCCACGCCGATTCCAAGATCTCTTTGCCTTACCCTTTACGGAGATCTCGATGTTACCACAATTGACGAGATCCCCCCGGGAAGACAGCCTGTAAAGACGCTGTGGGTTACGCAGGAAGAGAAAAAAAGGATATATGATTTTGTGAAGCGCGAGGTGGATGACGGTGGACAGGCCTATATTATATGCCCCCTCATAGAAGAGTCGGAGAAAATGGATCTTACCGCCCTGATGCAGGAATACGAGGAAGTGAAGAAGCGGTTTCCCGACCTGCCCATCGGACTCCTGCACGGTCGTATGACCGGGTACGAGAAGGAGATGACAATGCAGGAATTCTCATCAGGAAAATTTCGTATTCTTGTGTCAACCACAGTTGTGGAGGTGGGAGTCGATATCCCGGGTGCATCGGTCATGGTCGTACTGGACGCTCAGAGGTACGGGTTGGGACAGCTTCACCAATTAAGGGGGAGAGTGGGCAGAGGAAGTCGAAAATCCACATGCATCCTTGTCGAAAGCGGTTCTACGGAGGAAGCGGGAAAGCGTCTGAGGATTCTTACCCGTACAAACTCGGGATTCGAAATTGCCGAGGAGGATCTCAAAATAAGAGGTCCCGGTGATGTTATGGGAGTAAGGCAGTCCGGACTTCCTTCCCTGAAATTTCTTGATATGGTCAAAGATTATAAAATTCTCCACAAAGCAAGGGAAGAAGCGTTTTTTATTGAAAAGGAAGATCCGGAATTATCTGATAAAAAGTTTAAATTGATCAAGGAAAAAATCGATAGAAAGTATAAGAACTCATGGGATATTTTTCATTAAACAAACGAGGTGAAGGATGAAGGTTATTGCTGGAAAATTCAAGGGTAGAAATCTTGAATTCCGGACAAGAAGAGGACTCAGGGTTACTTCTCAAAAGGTAAAAGAGGCGATGTTCTCAATGATTGGGGATAATATTATAAAGGCCGTTGTTCTCGATTTATTCTGCGGATATGGGACGCTGGGGATCGAGGCCATCAGCAGGGGAGCGAAGGAAGTCACATTTGTTGAAACAGACACTCATACTGTAAAACAGCTCAAGTATTTCCTCGAGCAACTTGATGTCGCCGGGCAGGCAACACTAATCAGGCGCGATGCTATAAAGGCAGTAAAGCATTGTAAGGAAAATTCCTTTGATATAGTGTTTATGGATCCTCCATATCATATTAATTACGAGGAGAAAGCTCTGAAGGTCGTTGACAAATACAAGATTATCAAGCCCGGTGGAATATGTATTCTTGAGCATTATAGCAAGAATAGTATTCCCGATAGAGTTGGAGACCTTGTTAAATTCAAGGAAAAGAAATATGGTGATACTTCGCTCAGCATTTTTGAGATACAGCCGGAAGAGGTACAGCCGGATGAGGTACAACCGGAAGAGTAAAAGCAAATTCGCTTCCCCCGGTTGATGATTTAACTGATATATCACTTCCATGCGATTTGATTATCTGTCTTGCTATGGCAAGTCCCAGGCCTGACCCTGTTTTCTTGCGCGTTCTTGATTTGTCCGCCTTGTAGAATCGGTCGAAGATATAAGGTAAGTCTTCCTGTTGAATACCGTCGCCGTTATCAGAAACGGAAAATCTTATCATCTTGCCCACCCGGTTGATTGAAACCACGATTTTCCTTCCTCCGGGAATATGGTGAACTGCATTATCAAGGAGAATCAATAGAGTCTGTATGATACGGTCTTCATCTCCCAGGGCGAATAAATCATTATCGGGCAAACTCATGTCCATGTCGATTTTCTTCTTCAGGGCAAAAACTTCAACTCCGTCAACAGCTTTCTTTACAGCAGAATTGGCACAAAAAGGCTCGATTGCTAATTTAATCTCACCCATCTCAAACCTGGAAAGATCCGTCAGATCCTTCAACAATACCGACATTCTTCCGGTTTCGTTTTTTATTGTATTGAGATAACGCTCCTTTTCCTCGTCGGTTTCCACGATACCGTCAAGAATCGCCTCGGTACACCCCTGAATCGTTGCAAGTGGAGTCCTTATCTCATGGGAAATATTTGCCATGAGATAAAGTCTTTGTTTGATGTTTTGATCCAATTTTTCCGACATTTCATCAAGAGAATGTGCAAGGGCTCCTATCTCGTCTTTTCTTTTGAGATTCAGTTTTTTTGAGAAGTTGCCCTTCGATATTTCCAGAGCTTTATTCTCCATTGCCCGAATCGGCTTTGTCAGTGTACGCGCCAGGAAAAGCGCCACAAGGGATGATATCAAAACCGCCATTATAAAAGAGCGATTAAATGCCGAGCGGATTTTTTTTCTTACATCGGGCGGATTTGCCAGAGGAAGTATCATCACGTAAGACCCTATCACACTGCCTTCTTTTTTTATCGGCGAAGCGGATACATAAAAGCGTCTGTCAGGGTTTTTATGATTACGGGGAAAAGATAGCTCCTCCCCCAGGTTAAGCTTTTTTATTTCCTCTTGGGTCATATTGAAGTCAATATTGTCACGGGACAGGTTCTTCTCAATAATTTTCCCTTCGGTATCAAATATAAAAGTAGATATGCGGGGCGAGTTTCCCAGTGATTTTAACGGAATCATGACATTTTCGAGCTTTCCGTCTTTTCCCTCTTCCACTTTAATCAACCTTGCCGTTTCCCTCGTATTCCTCATCATGGCATCTCTTTGATGGAAGCCTGCTGTTGTAAGGGCGGTGAGCAGAATTCCCGCACCGAAAATAAAAAGGGTCAGGATTACAAACCCTATGAAACAGAGGGTCAACTTGAACCATATAGAACGTATGAAGCTAATCTTCAAATGTGTATCCCACCCCCCAGACCGACCTGATTATATCGGGAGATCCACCCAATCCCTTTATCTTTTTTCGCAGGTTTTTGATGTGTACATCCACGGTTCTTGTCTCTCCGATGAATTCCTCGCCCCAGATTAAATCAAGAAGTTCGTCCCGGGAATAGACCCGCCCGGGATGTTTCATCAATAATTTCAACAGGGAGAACTCGATAGATGTAAGGGTTGTCGATCTTTTTCCAGATTCTAATGCTCTTGTCTTCAGATCCAATTTGATGTTATGCGATTTTATTATATCGGCGGAACCCGACACGCCTTTCAATGCCTCCATCCTCCTGAAAATCGCTTTTACCCTTGCTACCAATTCCCTTGGCGAGAAAGGCTTCGTTACATAATCATCCGCTCCCATCTCCAGACCAACGACACGATCCGTTTCATCGGACTTTGAAGTCAGCAGAATAACAGGCAGGTATATCTTTTCTCTCATTCTTCGAAGCACTTCAAGACCGTCCATCCCCGGCAACATAATGTCCAGGATTACAAGATCAGGGGGATCCGTGAGTATCATTGCAAGTGCATCATCGCCCCTGTATTTTATATCAACAAGGTATCCCTCTTTTTTTAGATACCTGAAAACAAAGTCGGCAATTTTCCTTTCATCTTCTGCAATGAGAATTCTATAGCTCATGAAAATTCATTACCTCGTGTAAAGTTCATTTTTCCGGCTGAACCTGCGGATCTTTTTTTGCTTTATGTGGTTCGTTGATTTTCAAGTGATTCATGATTCCCCTTGTTGTCGTTCCCTGTACAAACAGAGTAAACAAAACAACGCCTATTGTAATACCGATTATTTCCAACCTGTTTTCTATTGTTTTGGGCAGGCTCATAGCAAGGGCCAGGGCTACCGCCCCGCGTAATCCTCCCCAGAACAGGATATGTTTATATGGTCGGCTCACCTTGTCTTTCTCGTTTCTGCAAGTTAACGGCAGGAGACCATATATGATAATAAATCTCCCGATTATTATTGCAATGATCGCCAGAGCAATCATTCCCAGGAGTTGAAAATGGTCTTCCACGGTCTCAATAAGCTGCTTCCCGAATATGCCTACAATAAGAAAAACATAGCTGTTTGCTACAAATGATGCAAATTCCCAGAACTCAGCCAGGGCAAGCTTTGTTTTATGTCTTAATAAATGCTTTCCGTAATAACTTGCCACGATTCCCGCTCCCAGCGCCGCCATGACACCGGACAGGTTGAGGAAATGATCCGAGACGATAAACGAAAAATACGCAATAAAAACCGACAGGGCGGTTGTTAGAACCGGATCCTCTTCCATATACTTGAATATATGCACAATCACAAAGCTAACGATTGCTCCCACAAGAAACCCGCCAAAGAATACAACCAAAAAGCCCACGGCTTTCTTGCCCAATGTTAGCCATGATAGGGCGGTTCCTGAAATCACGAGTGAGAGAACGGCCTGATACATGACAATGGCCGTGGCGTCATTGAACAGACTCTCGCCGTCAACCAGGACAGTTAACCTTTTTGGTGCGCCCAGGGCTTTGAATATTGAAATGACTGCAACAGGATCGGTCGCTGATATAAGCGCGCCGAATAGCATCGCTACGCCAAGATCGAGAGGAGACAGGAAATTCATGAAAAAACCCACGAAAAATGTTGATATTATTAATCCCGGTATCGCCAGGATAAGGATGGGCTTCAGGTTATTAATTAACAATCTGGTATTGATACTCAAAGCCGCTTCGAATATTAACACGGGAAGCAAAATATACATGATAATATCATGTGAGGTTGACAGGGGCATTCCGTGAAGATCAGTACATTTTGCAAACAGGTATTCAAAAATGATCCCGGCGAAAACCAGCCATATTGAATATGGGATACGGATCTTTTTGGATAACAGTTTTGAAAGAATTGCTACAAAAAGAAGAATGACCGCTCCCACAATCCATGTTAATAGAGAATGTCTTTCCATATATAACTCCTAATATAACTCCTATTTTGGATTACGGATGCCGATTATCGGTTGTCGGATCCCGTTTCCCGCCTCTCATTTCCCATTTCCATTTATCGCAAAGGCCGCAAAGGGTAGATTATACATATTGGATAAATTATAGAAAAATCCTATGGATTGTCATTGTGTAATTATTCAGAACACCCCATCAAGTGGGTAGCTGCAGGTCTCATGACCCACAGGATTAACTAAAAAAAAACCGGAGTGTTTAGAAACTCCGGGGGGTTGAATAAATATGGAAAATATTCAAAATAAATATATAGAAGAACTATTCAAAAGCCAGGTCAGGCCCTTTTACGGGAGGAAACGCAGGCTTGTTTTCATCTATGTCTGAAGTTTCACCGAAATCTTCTTCATTGTCGTTGTCGTCAATGGTTATTTTGACGCCCCTATAAGTACCGTCCAGGATTTTGTCCAGTTCGAAACCTTCAAGAACTTCTTTTTCGAGCAGAATATTGGCAATCTCTTCAAGTTTTACCCTGTGTGTGATCAGGAGGTCTTTTGCTTTATCATAGCATGCTTCAATCAGTGTTCTGACTTCCCTGTCGATTTTATTGGCAATGTCCTCACTATAGTTTCGATCCTCAACGATATCTCTACCCAGGAAAACCTGGTGGGGTCTTCTTCCGAATGTAACCGGGCCGAGAGTTTCATTCATTCCAAATTTTGTAATCATTCTTCTTGCAAGATCGGTTGCCGTCTCGAGATCATTACTTGCTCCTGCAGTTATCTCATTAAAAACTATCTCTTCGGAAACCCTGCCGCCCATCTTTGTAGTAATCTCGGCAAGAAGCTCCTTTTTTGATTCCAAATATTTGTCTTCTTCGGGCATTGACCATGTAGCACCCAGTGCCCTACCCCGGGGAAGTATCGTCACCTTTCTCACAGTATTCGCATCGGGAAGAAGCTTTGCTACAAGAGCATGCCCTGCTTCATGATATGCGATTACTTTCTTTTCTTTCTCACTGATGATCATGCTCTTTCGCTGGGGTCCCATCAATACGCGGTCAATTGCTTCCTCACAGTCATGCATATCGATTTTATCTTTGTTCAATCTTGCGGCAAGTAGCGCCGCCTCGTTAAGAAGGTTTTCCAGATCCGCACCGGTAAAACCGGGAGTTCTCTTGCCCAGTATTTCAAGCTCAACATCCGAACCAAGAGGCTTCCCCCTGCTGTGAATCTTTAAAATAGCTTCTCTTCCCTTTACATCGGGTTTTGATACGACTATATGCCTGTCGAACCGTCCGGGTCTCAAAAGAGCGGGATCGAGGACATCCGGACGGTTTGTGGCGGCGATTAAAATGACTCCACTGTTAACTTCAAATCCGTCCATTTCAACAAGTAATTGGTTCAGGGTTTGTTCCCTTTCGTCGTGTCCTCCTCCAAGTCCGGCGCCTCTCTGTCTTCCTACGGCATCAATTTCGTCAACAAAAATAATACAGGGCGCATTTTTCTTTGCGGTTTCAAAAAGATCCCTCACACGGGAAGCACCCACTCCCACAAACATTTCGACGAAGTCAGAACCCGATATATAGTAAAATGGAACACTAGCTTCGCCCGCGATGGCGCGGCCGAGAAGAGTTTTCCCTGTGCCGGGCTCTCCAAGAAGTAGAACACCCTTGGGAATCCTTGCCCCAAGCGCCTTGTATCTAGCCGGTGAGCTCAGGAAATCCACCACTTCCATGAGTTCTTCTTTTGCCTCCTCAACTCCGGCAACATCATCAAATGTTACCTTGCCCTTTGAATCCGTAACCTGTTTTGCCTTAGAGCGTCCGAATGAAAAAGCCTGGTTTCCTCCGGATGTCTGCGCCTGGCGAAATAAGAGGATGAAAAAGCCTATTATTAATAAATATGGAAGAACGGAACCTACTATGAAAAGCCACTTGTTGCCGTCTTGCTCTTTTGCTTCAACCGGGACATTTTTCTCCCTGAGGATCTTGTTCAATTCCTGTCCGGCGTCCGGCGGAATTGTAACCTCAAACGGGGTGTCGGAATTGCCTCCCTTTTCCATCGTCCCCTGCATTTTTCTGTCGCTCTCCCAGGTTGTTTCTGTAATTTTCCCCTGATCCACTTTCTTGAGAAATTCTGAATATGTCAATTTAAGAATTGGAGATGTCATTTTCTGATAACCGGTGATTATAAGTATAAGAATTAATACAATCACCGCATACATAAACCATTTTGCAAATTTCAAGAGTATTTTCCTCCCTGAATTGTATGAATATAAAAAAAACCATCAGGTAAAATTTCTGGAATTCCTGATTATATTAGATGCATATTGAATACAAACGATTCAAGTCGATTATACCACAGCTTTTCAATTAAAACAACGATTTATTTATTCTATTGATGGTTATTATTTAACGGTTATAATACATTTTCTTTATTTATTGTTCTATATTTTCCCGGTTGTAAATTTCCCAGGACAAGTTTCCCGATTCGAATCCTGATCAATCTTTCCACTTTTAAACCTATCTTCTCACACATTCGTCGTATCTGTCTTTTTTTGCCTTCTTTTAATATCAGACGAAACTCAATCATGTTATCTTTCAATTCTTCAAGGAAAAAGATCGCAGGACGTGTTTCCTTATCATCGAGCATTGTCCCCTTTTTAAAAAAATCAAGCTTCCGGATAACTTCATCCCTTGATATTGGCCGATTGGCAGATGCAAAAATCAGGTATTCTTTTTCATGATCATGGCGGGGATGAGTTAAAAGATTGGCAAGTTCTCCATCATCAGTCAGAATCATCAATCCCTCGGAATCTTTGTCAAGCCTGCCCACGGGAAAAACTCGTGGGGATGATGGAACCAGGTCAATTACCTTTTTTTTTGCATGGGGATCTTCGACGGTGGATATATATTCAATGGGCTTATAGACGGCATAATAGGTATGTCCCTGAGAAGGCAATATAATCTTGCCGTTAACTTCCACCCTGTCAATATCAGGATCAATTGTGATACCCATACCCGAAACCCTGGAACCGTTAACTTTTACTTCTCCCCCGGCAATAAGCTTCTCAGCCCTGCGTCTTGAAGCAACGCCACAGCGGGCGATATATTTATGTAATCTTTCCTTCATTGCCTATACGTTTTTCATCTCGATTCAAGCGATATTTGCTCATCAAGTCTGGTCATAAGATCATCTGCCGTGAGTACTTCATCAGGATATGTAATTGACTTGAATTCAAATTCAGGCATTTCAGGAAGTAACCCGGGTTTGAGTTTTTTCTTCAGTGATTCCTGCAGTCTTTCTTTAATAATGTGCACTTCGCCTATATCCGATTGACTGATTACAATAATATTCCTCTCGTTATAATGCCTTTGAACAATATCCTGCGGAGTTCTGAGTGTTCCACGTATAACCTTATCAACTTCTCTTAACACTTCGATGAATTTGTTCTCTCCGAGTTGTTCCCGGATCCTTTTTTCATCTTTTAATGATATTGAGAGAATACTGAGGCAATAAAGACCGGTTCTTGCCTGGTTCAGGCGATCCTGGAGGAATTTTCTAAATGCAGCCCAATCTTTGCCATACTGGGGAATATTGAACGAGAACCTGGTTCCCTTGCCTTCCTTGCTTGCAACCCAGATATACCCCCCGTGAGCATCCACAAGTTTTTTGACCCGGGGAAGTCCCATCCCAAGCCCTCTCCCTTTTTCATCGACAATTTTTCCAGGAGTTTCGTGAGGAGCTTTGAAGAGGGTCTTTTGCTTATTAAGAGAAATACCCTTTCCCGTGTCAGTAATGCTGATAAGGACATGAGACACGCCGGTGTCAAGGTGGTCGGCGATATTCCCGGGGAAGAATTCGAATGCTTTCTCCCTCAACCAGGAACTTGGTATCAGGTTGGCTTTTAAGGTCACAGTACCTTTCGTATCTGTATTCTTAAGTGCATTACCAATGATCTCCCTGAAAATGGACTTCAACATGCCTCCATCAGCCATTATCTCGGGCATTCCTTTTGGAATTTCCCATCTCAGGCTTATCTTCTTCTCCTTGGCTTCCTCCTGGTATTCCCAGATTATATCCTTCAAAATCTCTATCAGATAGAATTCCCGTGGCTTGAAATCTAGTTTTCCCGTTTCGGCACGGGAATAATCCAGAATATCTTCAATTGATTTATAAAGTTGTCTGGTATTCTTGGAAATAAACTGAAACGCCTCGGATACCTGCTCGGGCTTTAGCTTGTTGCTATGCTCCTTTACCTTGTGTGAGATTTTATTTAGAATGCTTAATGGATTTCTCAATTCATGTCCCAAATTGTTGTAGAATTTTTTTAATCCCTCATTGGATTTTTCAAGTTCCTCAACATTACTTTTAAGGTCATCGATGCTCTTTGATCTCTCCAGTATATCCCCTAACATTGAGGCAATCTTTTTAATCATTTCAATATGTTCTTCATTATAGACGGCAGGTTTACAAGAAGCAATTGTAAGGGCTCCTACAAATTCATCTTTGGAATAAATTGGGGCGATAATCCTGGCGGCCAGATCGGCATAAGCATAGACTTCATCTTCGACGAAGGGTTTTGAAACTCTCAAATCTTCCTCAATCCAGATCTCGTGATTATCTCTCACCCAGGCTATACCGGATTTATTATATGGGATAATGCTTTTCTTGGTATTTCCCGGGTCTGTGAGTGAAATAGAAACCATTTGATAGGCTTTTTCTTTGCCTTCATCCTCGACGGCAAATCCTCCCCAATCCACAGGAAGAGAACTGCTTATGGATAATATAAGATCCCTGCAAAGATCCTCAAAGCTCCTTGCTTCCAGAACACTCCTTATTATATTGTTTTCCACCGCTAACATTGAATATTTCTCGATCGTTTCTCTGATATGTATCTCCTCTTGGTAGTAATCACCTATCAGATCGACTACAATCGCAAGCAAGGCATTCGAACCTCTGGAAAAGTCAATCCTGGAGATCATCGAAAGCATAAGGACCCCGTATGGCACATTACCGGCATACACAGGCAAACAATACAGCATCCTTATATCATTCTTTATTGCCCATTCCCGGATATTTTCGTTGATACTTTCTCCTGTTTGCATGTTTAAAATATATTCGGGAATACCGCTATCCATGGAATTAATAAATGTTTTATGTGTGGGATCGTTAATGTCGATTCTGTTAAATGAACTTTTCTCTCCGGTTATAGGATTTATCCGTTCAAGAGAGTCAGTATCGGGATCCTTGATAAATAAGTAATAGCCGTCGGCTTTGCAAAATTTTACAGCTTTCTCTAGTATATGCTTGATTTTAAAAATAATGTCGTTATCTGAAAATCCTATTTTGAGGATTTCATCAATCCGTTCAATATCTTTTTTATGAACTTCTTTTTCCGTTTGCAGCTCTTCTATAGCCTTTTTGACCCGAACCGACACATTTTTTAGATATTTGTTTGTTGTCTCCATTTCTTCCGGAGCTTCAAACAGGTCATGAATTTGTACATTAGAGTCCTCAACCAGACTTCTTGTATTTTCCATTATTATTCTGGAAGAAGCTCCAACCTTACGGTTCAAACTACTTATCAGGATAAATGCCACAATCCCGGTAATTATTCCCACCAGCAACGGTGAGAATGGAGCGAAAGGTTTCAGGATAAAGGCCACAACCATCAGGATGATTCCACATACGAGTGCTACGATGGCAATGTTCATCGAAGATTTGGAAATTATTTGTTCCAGCTTCACTTTCTCTCAAATTCCTTTCAGGATATTTTAACAACCGTATATAAGGAACTACTTTTTTATATTTCCTTAAAATACCATGAATTCCTTTGTTATTCAAATATTCAATAAATTCAATTTACTTGAAGAACTTCTCCCTGCGCATCGAAATGTTTAAGAGAAGCCCTATAGCCATCATGTTCGAAATAAGAGAACTTCCCCCGTAACTCATAAAAGTAAGAGGAAGTCCTGTGATAGGCATAATCCCCATTGTCATGCCAATATTTACAAAAACATGGAAGAAGAAAAGAACAGCGATTCCTGTTGCTATCAATGTTCCTAACAGATCCCTTGAGTATTTTGCTGTTTGAACCGTCTTGAATAATAGAATGAAATAAAGCGTGACAAGAAATGTGCCCCCAATAAACCCCAATTCCTCGCACAGGACAGTAAAAATAAAATCCCTGGAATGCTCCGGTACAAAACGAAGCTGGGTTTGAGTTCCTGAAAACAATCCCTTTCCCAGTAATTTTCCGGATCCCACTCCAATTATCGACTGCCTTAGATTCCATCCTGCACCGGTGGGATCCATCCCCGGGTCAACAAAAACAAAGAGTCTTTTCTTCTGATACTCTTTTAAAACAAAAGGCGATATCGTCAATCCCATAGCTGTTAATCCCAGGATAAGGAATGGATTCCACCCGCGTATGTATAACATCACAAAGAATATGGAGACAAGTACAAGGGATGTGCCAAGGTCGGGTTGTTTCAGAATCAGAATCATCGGTAAAGCCAGGTATAAAAAAGTGACGGCAAGCTTCTCGAATTTCAGGGCATTTTCATCGGATAGACGCGCCGATATGGAGATGATAATAAATATCTTGGCAAATTCCGACGGTTGAAAACTAAAAGAGCCAATCGATATCCATCTTTGCGCCCCTAGCGCTTCCTTGCCATAAGCCAGGACAGCTAGCAGGAGAATAAGATTGATGATATACAGGTAAAGCTCCACACTTGCCAGGAAATGATAATCAATAGATGCGAAAACAACCATCAATACAATTCCAATAAAGATATATAATAATTGTCGTCGGACTTCCGACCCGGGCCCTGCCTCCTGTCCGTTTGCGCTATATACAATAATCAAGCCGTAGGCAAGAAGTATGAGCATCACAATTAAAAGGAGATAATCAATTTTCTGCCACCAGGTTTTATACATTATAAATCATCCCTGAGCCTGGATCGTTTTCTTGAGGGTCTCCTGCCGGCTGCCGGCCTAGTTCTGCGGCGACGGGCAGGCTTTCTCTTCAATCTCGTCGGCGTTGTCTTTTTTAAACTAGAGTTCTGTTGTGCAAGCTCTTCCTTTTCATTTTCCTGATCTTTACTTTTTTCTATAACATCTCCTGAAATATCAGGGGTTTCTTTTTTCTCCTTCACTTCCGAATTATCCCGGATTTTTTTCTCCCCGGATACCCCGTTTCCCCCTTTTTTCTTTTTGTTACTTCTCTTCATGCTTACCACGGGGATATTTGCGGCAAGAGCAACAGCCTTTCCCTTTCGTTCCAGGTTCATTTGTATCGAGTCTGTATCTATGGTCATATAACGTGAAATAACCTCAATCAACTCTTCTTTCAAAGATTGCATAATGTGAGGAGAAACGGTTGCCCTGTCGGAAATTAAAACCAGTTTCAGTCTTTCTTTTGCCTGCAGTCCTACATCATCCGATTCAGTTTTTTTAAATATTCGCGTGAAGAATTCAACTATATCATCAATCATGTTATTATTATCCTCCTGATCCGTTTGCTCACCGGGCTTTATATCCAAATGAACGATCTCCAAGGAACAGTCGTTTCAATTTCGCCCAGAATCCATCATCCCTTATTTCAATCTCCTGTGTGCAGTTGGGGTCAATCAATTTCCTGGCGATATTCCTGTATGATACGCCGGCCAGTGAATTCTTCTCAAGCACCAGGGGTATCCCTTTGTTTGTTGAAAAAAGTACATTCTCATCTTCCGGGACGATTCCGATAACATCGATTCCCAGTACTTCCGTAATATCCTCGACGCTGAGCATTTTCTTTCGCTTTACAAGTCCGTCATTCATGCGGTTTACCAGGAGCCAGTGCTCCGACTTCTCTTCAGCCTCCAGGAGTCCGATTACCCTGTCGGCATCTCTTACCGAGGACACTTCCGGGTTTGTAACAATTATGGATTCGTCCGAGCCTATTATGGCATTCTTGAAACCCTGCTCTATACCGGCAGGACAGTCGATAAGGACAAAATCAAAATGCTCCCTGAGCGTGTCACATAAATCAACCATCTGATTGGGGCTCACGGAATCCTTTTCCCTGCTCTGGGAAGACGGGAGAAGAAACAGACTTTTAAAACGTTTGTCTCTTATAAGTGCCTGCCTGTAACTTCTGCATTTTTTCTCTATGACATCAACAATATCAAATACGATTCTATTCTCAAGACCCATAACAAGGTCAAGGTTTCTTAATCCAATATCGGCATCAATAACAACTACCTTTTTTCCTTCAAGGGCAAGACTGGCGCCGATGTTTGCGGTGGTGACGGTCTTTCCCACTCCGCCCTTTCCAGATGTGATTACAATAACTTTTCCCAATTTTATCACTCCATATGTTTTATAAGTATTTAGTTCGGGTAACCGGGGGCAACTACCTTGTCTTTAATGACATTCTTTTTCACTGTAGAGATCCCTGAAACAAGTTCTAATCTTTGATGACATTTTTAAGACAACACCCGATTTTAATCGGGTGGTTAGCCGAAGCCCTAAACACTGGGTGTTTAACCGTTTTAACGGTTTACCGGTTCTTTCTCACCCACAGTTTTATACCACCTTTTCCATAATTTGAATGAAGCTTTTCCTGTTTATTCTTGTTCCCGATACACCGTTAACCTTCAGAATCTGGAAGCCTCTGAAGAGGCTGAGACGGCGTGGCTAAGCCATTCTCCCTCCCACCACAATAAATTGTGGTGTTGTTCTAAAAACCAGTTGCGGTGTTGTTCTAAAATTAATAGTTGCATTATTGTCAATGCACTCTAAATATCACATCCATTTCCATATAAATGTATATGAAGATAAGAACTTGTTTCAGGATCTAATGTTCAAGCCGTTTGTCAGATCCCGAAACGAGTTCGGGATGACTTATTGGTCAGCCCCTTAATCTCATGAAGTAATTTCCTGTCTTCTTTATAACTACTTCCGCTGTCAATTCTTGTATTCCCGGATTTAAGTCCTCCATTATCCGTCCTCCGTCCTCCGTCATCTGGCCTCTGTCCTCCGTTATCCGCTATCCGCACTCCGTTATCCATTTATCGGGACGAGGACGTCCCTCCTACATATCTGACATCTGACTTCCTGCCTCTGGCATCCGGCCTCCGCACTCCGTTATCCCTAATATACCGTGTACTTAATCTTTCCGTTGTCGAGAATCGCCACGACAGGCTTTTTATGCTTTGTTATTGACTTGTCGAATCGACTTTCGATTTTATCCTTAATTCTTATCTGTGTCGGTTGGAATCTGAAGGCGGAAATGCTGGCGGATTTGGTTTCCGGATTCCGTCCCGCATGCGCAATTCCCCTTAATGCTCCAACTATTACAATATCTCCTCCGGCTCGTACCTCCGCTCCCGGGTTTACATCTCCCATAATAACAAAATTGCCGGGATGCTCAATCACCTGACCGGATCGGATTGTTTTCCTTACAAACAGGGTTTCACATGCAGGCCTATTAATTCCCGGAACTGAAGTCCTTGCCTGCGGTCTTGCGATAGCTTTATTCTGCAAAGCAGGCTTTTTCCTGCCGTGATGTCCCGCAAGACCCAGTCGGCCGATAATTACCTTCAAGCCTCTTGATTCCGCAATCTTCCTGGTGTTGAGTGAAGTGGATATTATTCCCAGGAGCTTGAGCCCGTTTTGCTGAAGGTAGTAAAGAAGCTCGTCAATATCATATTCATCCATCTCACGCCATCCAAGATCAAGACTTATTGGCGATTGACCAAAAAAATCCAGTTCGTTGTCTATCCGGTTTTTCAATTCGTCCATAACTTTGCCGAAAGGCTCGTCTTCTTTTATGGACATGAGGATACCCTGTCTGGTTCCCCTGAAGGAAATAATATCGTTTTCAGGCACTTCGTCTCTTACCTCGATTCTGATCTTTCGTTAAAATTTACCGTTATCAAATTATCTGTCTTTTTATATAAAAAAAAGCTTTTTCCTTTATTCACACCAACCGGGTAATGTTATACTCCCATAAAAATAAAAAGTTATCATCCGGATAGCGGGGCTGACTAAAAGCTATTACATGAAAATAATGTCAATAGAAAATTGTTTTTTATTAAACAAACTCCCCCTTGATGTCATTCATTAACGGAGCCTGCCCTTGAACTCTGCGAAGGGTTCAGGACAGTCCCTGAGCGGAACGCGAAATCGGAGAATTCCCAACGAAATCTTGACAATAACGAGGTTATCATTCCTCCGGTATATGACACAACGAAGGATCTCCTTGAAAACGAAGCGTTCAGGTTGTCATCCTGAGCGGAAAATGATCATATTTACTTTAACAAACAAACCTTTCTCAGAAACGGGATTTGCATATCTCCGATTCATTAATCAGCGAAGGATCTCTGACCCCGGGCTCTCACTCAAAACCATAATCATTCCTAGTAATTATTCAGAACAACCTCTAATTTGGGTAGCGGCGGGTCTCCCGACCCGCAGGGAAACGGCCTTTTTAAAATTCTCCTTCAAATTGAGACTTTCTCCCTCCTGTCCATCGGGGTTGAGATTCTTCGCTATGTAAATCACGAGCATCAAGTAAATTCCGTCTTTGAGAAAGTCATCGAAGTGAAGCAAGTCTTTCGTGATCCGCTCAGAATGACAATTTGCATGCATCGTCTATAGGCTCAGGAATGGGATGCCCCCTTTTTATAATAGCTTCCATCCATCCCTCAAAAGCGATTTCAAGTTTTCTGAGAGCAGATTCCGCGGTTGAACCAAATGCCGAGCACTCAGGTATTTCTTCGATAAAGGCAACATAATCGTTATCGAGTTCATCGAAGAAAATCTTGATATTATAGTCATAAAGGTTATATGACATCGTTTTCCTCCAAAAATTTTCAGGAATCGCTCAAAGTGTCATTGTCCTACCTTCGTTAAATTCCTGTTCGCCCTCCTGAGCCAAATCCTCCAGCATTGCAATAATCTCCGGATCATCCATCCAATCCTGCTCTTTTGACCTGAGTTGGCGAATTATCTCTTTAATCTGTTCCGGCGTGAGGTGGATTGTTATGGGGATTCTTGTTATTTTCTTTTTATCCATTGGCCTCAAATGCTCCTTTATTGGGACTGCCCCTATTTTAATATAAACGATGAAAGGCGTCAAGGAAATATTCCCAGGATAATGAGGCAATATCAAAAAAGCAATCAGGAGTAAAAAAAAAGAGGGAGTGATCCCTCTTAATTTATGTTATCTAATATGTGAACTACTTCTTAATCGTCACGCAATGTACCGAGCATGAGCAACACAAATCATAACAGCGCGCTACCAGTTCCACCTGCATCGTGGCATCTTTCTCGCTCATGCCTACCAGCGATGGGCCGAGGTGTTTCAGATCCTGCTCCAGGTTATGCACATGATGCGCCGTGGGGGTCACTATGTCGGCGAATTGCACATCGCCGTTTTCGTCGAACTTGAATGTATAGTACAACAATCCCCGGGGAGCTTCGGTGCATATGAATCCCTGTCCCTTTTGGGGTATTGCTTTTTCCTTCATAATCTCGCTCTCGTCCATTCCAGCTTTTAACTTTTCGAGAATTGAGATCATTTCGTCGGTTGTATGCATATATTCCACGGCGTGCGCGGCATAGACCGAGAACGGCATATTTTCGTGGAACCATTCAGGTCCGCCCCAGTATTTTCTCGCCATTTTTTGCGCGTCGGGAGATAACTGATCGAAGCTGAGAACAACACGGGCAATGGGACCCACCATAAACGACTGCCCTTCGCCGATAGAATAGAACAGTGCGTTTGACTGCTTCACATGCTTGTGTGATATATATTCGTCATGCTTATAGGGCGTTACCTCGAACCCGCTTGTTGACTTGATTTTTCCGTAGTTAAGGGCGTACCCGTCCTCTCTGTGAATAGCTAAAAGAGGAACCCTCCGCTTGTAAGCCGGTACTTTCAGGCTTGCCACGAATTCAGCCACTTTCCAGGCATCCTCTTTGGCTTCTTTGAGTCTTTCAAGCAGTGGCTCTATTTTATGCTTATCAGGGAGTTTGAGCATTCTGCCCACATCTATGCCGACAGGATGTGTCTCACGCCCTGTGCAAAAATCTGTCAGGTCATTGCCAAGTCTCTTGAGTTTGAGCGCCATCTTTACAACATCGAGAGTTGCGGGATTGGCGGCGATATCCATAACGGAATTGACTCCCAGGAAATCGGGACCTCCCAGGATATATATCCTGACTATGCAGTTCATGTTAAGCTCCGACAGGTTGGCAAGCTTCCTGAGCATGACTGTTTGCTTACCGGGTTTAATATCGAAAGCTTTTTCCGTTGCCTCAACGCCGGAAATAACATGAGGGACAGAGCAAATCCCACAGATTCTTGAACAGACTTCATACGCATCGTACCATTTTCTGCCCACGAGGAATCCCTCGAAGAACCTTGGAGGCTCGAAGAGTTTTACCTCGTAATGCCTGACCTCTCCATCCGCATCGACATTGAGTCTCAGCGCGGTCTCACCCTCACAGCGGGCAAGGTAGTCTATAAAAACATTTACCTCTTTTTTAGTTGTAACATTAGACACAAGCTTCAGCCCCTTTCCGGAATGCCGGAGTTTCTCCGGAGAAATATTGAAATCTTCTTCTTATCTCGTCATCAGGATAGCCTTTCTTCCTGAAGATTTCGACCAGAGCTTCAGGATTGGCGTCAACATTAGGCCCTCGGCATCCGAAACAGGGTCTCCCCCAGGAGGGGCATACCGCTCCACAACCACCTCTGGTTACGGAGCCGAGACATAAACCGTTTTCTCTTAAAAGTAAGCATTCGTTTTCATTTAGTTTGCATTCGACACAGACAGCGTGGGGCCTTAGAAATGGCTTCTTCGCCATCAACGTGGCTACCACGAACTCTCTCAATTCGTCGCGATCCACAGGGCATCCGTGGATATAAGCATCCACATCAACGAAGTGGTCAATCCCGTATGCCTTGTCAAATGTGTCAATATACTCGGGATGTTCATAAACTCTCTTTACCTGTTCTTCTATGGGACGGTAATTCTTCAGTGTGTTTATACATCCTTCGCAGGCACATGCTCCCATAGCTACTAATACCTTACAGTCTTCCCGAGCTTGTTTAATTTTCTTCTCCTCGTGGGGACATGTAACAGATCCCTCGATAAAACCGATATCATAAGGCGGATCCTCAACGAGACTGGTTGCCTCCTTAAAATATGAAATATGGATCTGCCCAAGCATATCTAACAATTCACTTTCGAAGTTAATGAATTGTAGCTGACAGCCGGCACAGGAGGAGAATTTATATACAGCAATTCTTGGTTTGTCCATTCTACTCCACCTTTTCCTTCCTTTACCTTTTTTACCGTCGAGTATGCTGAGCGCGACGAGCAGGGAAATTGATTATCGAGGCCGGAAGCCTCTCCTACAGAGTTTTTCCCCTGATTTCATCTCCGTGTCCTCTGCGATCTCTACGGTGAATAATATCGAAAATAAACACTACAGTAGTGTGTCGTGAAACTCCTTTGCCTCGTCATATCTAAAGACAGGGCCATCCTTGCAGACAAATTTTGATCCCAGTTGGCAATGTCCGCATTTACCGACTCCGCACTTCATCCGTCTTTCAAGTGAAAGATAAATCTGCGGGGCGTAAAAGCCTTTCTTCAGAAGACTGCGGCAGGCGAAACGCATCATAATCTCGGGTCCGCAAATAACAGCAATGGTATTTGCAGGATCAAGCTTCGCCACGTCATACAGAACCGTTACCACTCCAACCGTATGGTCCCATTTTTCTCCCTCTTCAAGTTTATCAACTGTCAGATGGAGTTCTGTGTCAGAGTGTTTTTTCCATTCGTTAAACTCGTCGGTGAACAGCATTTCGCCGGTTCCCCTTGCGCCATACAGGATCTGTATCTTGCCGTAAGAGTCACGATCATGGAACATCTGCATAATAAAGGGTCTCAGGGGAGCAAGTCCTATTCCACCGGCAACGAAAATTACATTCTTTCCCTTTGCCTCTTCCACCGGCCAAGAACTTCCGTATGGGCCGCGGATTCCGACGATGCTTCCTTCCTTGTGTTTTTCCATAGTATTTGTCAAGCTTCCCACGAAACGAATCGTATGATCGAAAGTCTTCTTGTTGTCCGGTGATGAACTTATCGAAATTGGAGCTTCACCATATCCCAGCAGGGAGACCATATTGAACTGCCCCGGTTCGAAGTCGAACTTTTCACCGTTGGCAGGTTTAATTGTGAAAGTCTTTGTGTCGTGGGTTTGCGTTTTGATTTTCTCGATTACAGCCTTGGTGGGCACATATAGATTACGCATGTACTTTGTCCCCCCTTATCTCAGCAAGTATTTCCGTCATATCAATGTCGGCGGGGCAATACTGGATACATCTTCCACATCCGGTGCATCCGAGAGTCCCGAATTGTTCCTGCCAGTAAGCTAATTTGTGATAAATTCTCCATTTGAGTCTGGCTTCGCGGTCTTTTCGGAAATTCTCTCCCATTGCCACCTCCGCGAAATCAATCAACTGGCATGAATCCCATATTCTCACGCGGTTCCCGTCTTCCAGGTTAAACCTGTTGAAGTCTTCAACATGGTAGCAAAAACATGTAGGACAGACCAGAGTACAAGTTCCACAGGAAAGACATTTTTTCGTCTCTTTTGCCCATACTTCATTTTCATAATTGTGTTCAAGGAAATCATGAAGTCCGGGAACATCAGGAATCTTTCTCTGGACTTTCATCTTTGTTACTTCAACGGACTTATCCTTGGCGTGCATGTGCTCCTCAGTCGCCTTTTCGAATAATCCCTCGAACTGAAGCAGGAGACTGCCTTCCATACTTCCGACTTCAACGAGATAACTGTCGCCGATGTCGGTTAACAGGAGGTCGTATCCTTTCTTTTCAAGGGTGGGTCCAGATTCATCCAGACTCATGCAAAAACAGTTTTCGTCAGGTACCGTACACGTTACCGCTATAATAATGGTGTTATTTCTACGATTCCAATAATAAACATCCGGCAGGTCTCCACCGAATATTTCATCATAAACTTCAATCGCCCTTGCGTCGCAGGGATGGACTCCCAGGATAACTTGCTTTTGTTCGAATTTCGTGGGGGTTGTCTCCATTCCGTCATTCCTGCGATATGTAATTAAATTCTCTTCTTGTGGGTGAAGAAATTTCTTGGGAGGAATCATACTCCTTGTATATTCAAGGGTCACTTCCATTCCCGGCTCAAGTTCCTTGAAATGATAATCATACTTGTATTTTACCGGGCCATAGACGGTGTGATCCTCTCTCATCACATTCACCCAGTCATTTACCTTTGACTTTTTAAGAATCACAGCTTCTCTTTCCATAGTCTCGACCATTCCTTTTTTCAGGATTTTTTTTACAGATTGTGAAAAACTTCACTTTTAAACGAACTCCAATTGTTTCGTTTATTTCGCCCCTTATCTCCTCCCTTCTTAAAATGAAGATTATTCTTGTGATTTTTCCTTTTACAAAAGTCACAATGGTAAAAAAAATTCTGTCTCCAGACAGCAGGTAGTTAATTTACCATCGTTTGGCATGTTTTCCTTTCATTATAATTCTCCTCCCTGATTTTTTTAAAATACGGATAAAAATTTGCCAATATTTCAGTAGTTATTCAGCCCCCTGGAATGCCTGTTATTCTATAAGGAAAAAATAAAATTAACCGCAAAGAAGCAAATGACTCTGGCCTTCGTCAGGGCAGGGCTGTTTCAGTGTCCTCTGCGTTCTTTGCGGTGAATAGCTGCCAAATTTCATATTGAAAATCAGTGCAGGATTAAATCTATTCTATATAGAAATCAGCGACAAAGCAAATCCCATGATTATTAGCAACAAGGAGTTGGTTTAATGAAAAATCGTACCGATAGGTTTATAATGATTGTTGTATTTTTCGCCATTCTTGTTTTTTTTGTGAGTCTGCCTTCATTCGCAACTGAAGAGAAAGGGAAGGTCATCACACTGAAGATAAAATACGGTGAAAAGGACAGGTCTTCCAGGGACTATGATATTCTTGCATCGCCGGAAGTTAAAACCCCTGAAGGAAAGAAAGTAACGGTTGAACTTGCCGCTAATCCTGAAAGATTAAGATATGGGTTCAAAATGGAACTTACTCCCAGAATAAGCGATAAAAATCCTTTAATTATTATCGTTGATATACGAGCTTGGGAAATCAGGGACACGAAGGATAAGGCAAGGAAATACATGGATCTTACGAAACAGACAATCAAGGTTATGAAGGGAGCCACTTCGGTTACGGAAATTCAGCAACCCGGGGATCGGGATGTTTTAATTACGATTACACCTAATTACTAATCAAGATATTGTCCGGAAAAATGCCATGGAGTTGGTTTGAATGAATGAGAAAATTCTTGTAGTTGATGATGAAGAAGCTATTGTCGAGTTCATATCCAGCAACCTGAAAAAAGAAGATTTTCAGGTTGTTAAGGCATATTCCGGTGAAGAGGCTGTCGAAAAAATTCATAGTGAAGATCCCGATATGGTTCTTCTTGATGTGATGTTACCTGAAAAGGATGGCTTCGAGGTATGCAAGGAATTACGTGAGTTCACCAATGTCCCGATTATTATGTTGACCGCAAGGGATGAAGATATGGACAAGATAATCGGACTGGAAGTCGGTGCGGATGATTATATTGTAAAACCTTTCAACCCCAAGGAGCTTGTTGCCCGGATAAAAGCAATATTCCGAAGGATGAGATCATCAATAGAATTGGTCAAGGAGCAAAAAATCAGGGTTATGAACCTGATAATAGATATATTTGGAAGAAAGGCGTACGTCAACGGCAACTTAATTGACTTTGCGCCAAAAGAATACGGACTGCTCCAGGTGCTTGCCTCAAACCGGAACCGGGTTTATTCAAGAGAAGAACTGTTAAAGGAAGTCTGGGGTTATGAATTTGTTGATAACCGTTCGATCGATGTTCATATAAAGTACATCAGGGAGAAATTAGGAAAGCCGCTGTCAGATTGCATTCAAACGGTGTGGGGGAAGGGTTATAAGTTCGTGGACGTTTCCAAACAAACCAAAATCGCTGATAAGTAAGTCATTTATAGAAAATGGCAGAAACAAACTTTCAACTAAATCTCTCGCAATAGAAAGGTTTTAAGCAAATAAATAATATACAATACTTTTTGAAAATAGCTAATAAGACTCAATTTCTAATAAAGGATTGTATCCCCGGTTGTCAAATAATCCCCCGAACTTTTCAGGATCAAAAAGACATAATATGCCTCAAATATGATTCTATCCTATTGCCTTGATAAGACTATATCATTCAAAAAAGTTTGTAGTTATAGGGGAAAACTTTAGTTTTCCTTATATTTATACTTATATTTATGAAGGGTTGAAGCCCTTCCATACCGTAACTTATTTTATATAATTAAAAGGAGTACCTTCAATGGGAAATTATCTCGGACTTGATATTGGGTCCATCAGTGTAAAACTCGCAATAATTGATGATGAGAGCAATATCGTATATACAAACTACAAGAGACACCTTGGCAGACCCAGTGTTGCAGCGATTAAAATAATAGAAGAATTGGCTCAGGAGATTGAGCTTTCCAATATAAGAAACGCTACATTGACAGGAATCGGTGCATCCGTTGCCGGTAAGTCAGTAAATATCTCTTCAGATAATGAGATTATCTGCCAGGGCAAAGCCGCTTCCATAATGTATCCCGATATTCGCTCCATAATTGAGATGGGCGGGCAGGATTCAAAGCTGATTCTCCTCGATTACGACAGGAACATAGGAGAAATGGTAATCCGTGATTTTGCCATGAATACCATATGCGCCGCAGGAACGGGTTCATTCCTGGATCAGCAGGCAAGCAGACTGGGAGTTTCAATTGAAAAGGAATTCGGCGAGCTTGCCCTCAAATCCGAAAAGCCGCCGAGGATAGCCGGCAGATGCTCTGTCTTCGCCAAGACGGATATGATACACCTTCAGCAGGAGGCGACTCCCGTTCATGATATTGTTGCGGGCTTATGCTTCGCCGTTGCCAGGAATTTCGTTTCAGGCATTGCAAAAGGTAAGAAAATTGTAACCCCTGTTGCATTTCACGGGGGTGTAGCTTCAAATTCAGGTATGACAAGGGCGTTCAGAGAAGTGCTGGGAATCGCCGATGATTCATTCAGGATACATGAACTTCACAAGGAAATGGGAGCGATAGGAGCCGCAATTATTGCAAAAGAAAAAAGCAAGGGCGGTCATTTCAATTTCAAAGACCTCGAGAAATTTCTCAGCAGACCCTCGGATTCACCCAAGAGTCTGCCACCGTTAAAGATAAGACTTTCCAGAACTTCAAGAAGCCCGGAGAAGGGACACATTCCACAAAACGGTGATAAGATAACAGGATTCCTTGGTGTGGATGTGGGATCCATATCCACAAACCTTGCAGTAATCGATGAAAAGGGAAAGCTGTTGTCAAAGCGCTATCTGATGACCGCGGGACGTCCCATTGAAGCTGTGAGGCAGGGGCTTTTGGAGATAGGCGGGGAGCTTGCCGGAAGAGTCAAAATATGCGGTGTCAGCACAACCGGTTCAGGGAGATACCTGACAGGTGATTTCCTGGGAGCGGATGTCGTGAGAAACGAAATCACCGCCCAGGCGACAGGCGCGATAGACATTGACACGAGAGTGGATACAATATTCGAGATAGGCGGCCAGGACTCAAAATATATCAGCCTTGAGAACGGTGCGATTGTTGACTTCGAGATGAACAAGGTCTGCGCGGCAGGTACGGGATCATTCCTGGAGGAGCAGGCGGAGAAACTCAATATAAACATAAAGAAGGAATTCGGCAAAAAAGCACTCAAGGCAAAACGCCCCTGTGCCATGGGCGAAAGATGCACGGTATTTATCGAAAGTGACATTGTCTCCAACCAACAGAAGGGAGCTTCATGCGAGGATCTTGTTTCCGGGTTGTCCTATTCGATTGTATATAACTACCTGAACAAGGTAGTCGCAGATAAAAAAGTGGGAGATCACATATTCTTCCAGGGAGGAACCGCATTTAACAACGGTGTTGTGGCTGCGTTCGAGGCGGTGACCGGGAAGAAAATCACGGTTCCCGATAACCACGAGGTGACGGGAGCTATAGGATGTGCCATAATCGCCCTCAAGTGGCATCAGGAAACGGGTAAGAAAACGACATTCAGGGGATTTGATTTGAGCAAGCGTGAGTATGTCCAGGATACATTTGAATGTAAGGGATGCTCAAACCATTGCGAGATAAAAAGGGTGCGTATTGAAGGTGAGAAGCCTCTCTATTACGGTGGGCGTTGTGAGAAATACGAACAGGATCGTAAAAGCGAAAAATCGAAGGGTATTCCTGACCTGTTTAAGGAGAGAGAGGATCTTCTTTTAAAAGAATACGACACACAGAAAAGGCACAAGCTTGCACGGGGCATTGTGGGAATTCCGCGAATCATGTATTTCTTCGAGCATTTGCCTTTCTGGGTTCGTTTCTTCAAAGAGTTGGGATATCAGGTTGTTCTCTCGGATCCCACCAACAAGCAAATAATCAATGACGGTGTTGAGCATGTCCTCTCCGAGACATGCTTTCCCATTAAAATTTCCCACGGACATGTCCTGAACCTGATGGAGAAAAATATCGACTTCCTCTTTATCCCCAGTATTCTCAATATGAAAAAAGTATATGAGGGATTCACGGAGTCAATAACATGCCCTTATGGACAGGCTCTTCCCTATATATTAAACATCGCTCTTGACCTGGACAGGCAAGACAAGGTCAAGGTTTTAAAACCAATTATTTCGTTCTCCAGGGGAACCCGGGGAGTGGTAAATGCATTAAAGGAAATTGCATTTGACCTGGGAGTTCATTACCGGGAAATTTCAAAAGCCGTGAAAGCCGCCGAAGAGGCGCAGGAAGAATTCTGCAATACCTGCCAGAAGAGGGGAATCGAGATCCTGAGCAATATAGATGAAGATGACAACGCGATTGTCATAATCAGCAGGCCTTATAACGGTTGTGACCCGGGACTCAACCTGAATATACCCAAGAAATTGAGAGACCTGGGAGCATTGGCAATTCCGATGGAGTTTCTACCTCTTGATGATGTGCCTCTGGATAAGGACTGGCCTTTTATGACCTGGAGGTACGGACAGAAAATTCTCGCCGCATCGGATATAGTAAGGGATGATAAACGCCTTAACGCTCTTTACATAACAAATTTTGGATGTGGACCCGACTCCTTTCTTACAAGGTTCTTCAAGAAAAGAATGGGGGGGAAAGTATTCTTACAAATTGAGGTTGACGAGCATAGCGCAGGAGCGGGAGTGATAACAAGATGTGAAGCTTTCCTTGACAGTCTCGGGAATATTAGAAATAAATCGGCAAAAAAATATGTTCCAAGTATGGTTTCAATCGACAGAACAAACGGCAAAAGAACACTTTTCATCCCAAATATGTGCGATCATGCTCGTGCAGTCAGGGCGGCGTTTCTTTCCGCAGGAATCCCTTCCGAGGTTCTCCCGGAATCGAGCATGGAAAGTCTGTATTGGGGAAGAAAATTTACGACGGGTAAGGAATGTTACCCTTGCATAGTTACAACAGGCGATATGGTCAAGCTTATAAATACAAAAGGGTTTGATGCCGACAAAGCCGCCTTCTTTATGCCTACGGCGGGAGGAGGATGCAGATTCGGATATTACAACCTTCTCCAGAGGATAATTCTTGAAGAACTGGGAAGGACGGATATTCCTATTTACTCTCCAAACCAGACCGATTCGTTCCTTGAAGACATCGGTGCGGTTGGAGGAGATGATTTTTTCCGCACGGCATGGAGATCCATCGTGGGTGTTGATATTCTTATAAAAGTGCTGCACGAGACAAGACCATACGAGATTGAAAAGGGACAGGCTGATGGTATCTATAAAGAGTATCTGCTGAAGCTATGTAATGCAACGATGAAAAAAGAGAATGTGATACCTGTCCTGAAGGACGCAAGAAAGGCGTTCGACAGGATCCCGGTTGACCGGGAAAAGGTCAAGCCCGTAATCGGTATTGTCGGTGAGATATTTGTCAGGCTAAATCGATTTGCAAACAATCATCTTGTTGAGAACCTGGAAAAACTTGGAGCGGAAGTTTGGGTTGCGCCGTTTTCCGAATGGATTTTCTATCTCAACAATATTCGCAAAGAGGATTTCCTTGAAGACAGGGATTATCTCGGATGGTTAAGACTTACTCTTGAAGACACCGTGGCCAGGAGAGATGAGCATGCCATTTTAAAGCCTTTCGAGACTTATCTGCGATCGGGGCATGAACCCTCTATCGAGGAAAATATAAAGATGGGATCAGCATATGTACATCCCAGTTACAGGGGCGAATCCATCCTGAGCATCGGTAAAGCTGTTGACTATTACCGCTCCGGCCTTTCCGGCGTTATAAACGTAATGCCATTCACATGCATGCCGGGGAATGTCGTACAATCGGTACTCAAGAGAGTGAAGGAAGATTGTGAAAATATCCCGATCCTCACAATTGCATACGACGGCCTGGATATGACGAATAATAACCTGCGACTGGAAGCATTTGTTCATCAATGCAGTCAGTTTCTGTGTGTGGCGAAGTAAATGGAAGTCGGAACAAGGAACAAGGAACAAGGAACAAGGAATGCAGGAAGATGGAGAAATTAGGATTTATTCTCTAAGGAAATAAGGAAATGAGGAAAATGGAGGCCAGAGGGCGGAGGCAAGAGGACAGAGGACGGATAACGAATAATGGAGGACGTAAATCCGGGAATACAAGAA
>JAIORV010000036.1 GCA_021107945.1 Vulcanimicrobiota bacterium
TCAGGAGATTCAATCGTTTTCAGGGCAATCCGGCGTCCCTGAGAAGTATGATAGCGCCGTTCCGTAAAATGATGACAAACTAAATTACGCGGAGTATATTACAGCAGACTCCTGGTCAGACAATGGCCCGGAGTATATAAGCAAGGCCGTTGCAAAGTACCTTGACGCCAGGAGGATAAATCACGAAAAAATTGAACCCGGCAAGCCCATTCAGAACTGTTATGCTGAGTCATTCCTGTCAAGATTCCGGGAAGAATGTCTCAACCTGAATCTGTTCAAAAACAAAAAGGAAGCCAGGAAGATAATAGGAGATTACATCGAATGGTTTAATAACGAAAGACTTCACAGCGGCCTGGGTTACAGGACCCCGGCTGAGGTGGCAGGGCGAGCTACTAAGTTATAAATGTCTAGTAAATGGGGGCATTTCAAGTTAAGTTCATTGTCGAGCTTGAAAAAAAGAATACATGGCCGACTGCTTTTTTAAAAAGGGCTAAACAGAGTAAAGACCTTATTATTAATTATCACAAAGAAGAAAAGCGGATAGATCACCTATGTGAAAATGATATTGGTCTTCGATGCCGCCCGCCTTTAAATGAGTACGAACATGAATATAAAATTCTAATACATGAGTTAGACAAAATACTAAATGGTTGCAATATAATAGGCTATCATTGCACTCGACTTATTTCTTCAGAAATCATCTCTATAAAGCGTGATGGAATGAAAACTTTATCTCCTGAACTAATTCAAAAACGTTTTATTTCTGCTTACAAACAGGAACAGTTATCCAAGAAAGATTTTGAATCTTTAACTAACAGTCCCATAGTAAAAAAACACCTTTGTAATAAGTATTGCACTCGCACGGGTATGATTTGGTTCTGTGCAAATCGCTCAACTCTCAAAAAGTGTAACCTTGTGTATAGGCTTTTCAAATATTGGGGAGGCGAAGCTGTATATAATGGCCATGAGAATGATCCTATTATTTCCAATACTCTAAAATCGATTGGGGTACCCTGCATAATTAAATGTTCTGTACCGATTTCGGAGGTTGATAAATATCCTCCTGATTTTTGCAAGCGGTTCCTGTCTTATTTTATTTCCAATGATATTGAGTATCCTGAGCCACCTGCCTCCTTTGATATGTATACAGAAAGAGACTTAAAATCAATTGAGGTGCTTGAAATTATCGAGAAGTCTAATCCGGTTTTTAGGGATCTGACCGATTATATGAATTGGTCAGAGGATTATTAAGTCATCTAAACAGTTTTAGAAAAATTACCCCATAAGTATTTAAAGAAGCAGATGTCTATGTCCTCCGGGTAATCAAGGGCAGTGCCCTATTTAATGCAATTATGATAATATGACAAAGTACTTATTCAATTATGATGAAGTGCTAACAAGTAATAATATCAATCTTAAAAGTTTGATGAATCACTTAATAACTTTGCTCATCCTGGTTTCACTGAATTCAAGGGGATTTTCAGGGCAGACTAATATTTTCTTTTTATTATGAACTTTTATAACCTTGATGAGTACAATGAATTCAACCACCCGAATTTTTCGGGTTAAGGTAGCGCTCGCCCTATAAAAGCGAAAACCCAGGTGTCACCTGGGTTTTTGAATTTTGGGGATGATGGTTTGGTCGAAGGTTTTATTGGTGGTTTGAACTTATCTTAAAAAGAGGAAGAAGTAGTAATGAGCATCGAATTCAGTGAGCGTATAAAGTAGCTGAAAGAAAAATAAATAGGGGCTGTCCCCATTTATTCATAAGGTAATTACTCGGGTCGTGGTTGCCGCCTCCACAGGTGAAGGCCATGCCCCGCCGTATCAAGAAATGATTGTTATTCTTATTTATTCTGAGTTCAAGAGTTGACACCTTTGTCTGAATGTTTATCCTTGAAAACCATTGGATTATAATCATTCATCGTACAGTAAACCCGGACAGAACAAATTTTGCCGTCTCTCATTTTATAGAAGGCCGCAACACCACTTGTTTTTATCGTTTCTCCCTTCTTCAGAGGGGAAACGTATTGATTGGGGACGTCTTTAAGTGCTGTGAATTCCTGTTCAAGTTCAACCGCTACATTATCCTCACCAATCAGCATATTTTCCGAGACCAGTTTTTCTGTATATCCAAGGGCATGGCTGCGAGTGAACCATTCAATAATGTTATCTCTCCCGATTACCTGGACACGTGTATTTTCAAAGACTGCGTCCTCAGTATAATGTTTATTGAGAGCCATTCGGTAGTCGCCGGTATCATAATCCTTAAAATAATCTTTAAAAGCTTTTCTTGTCTCTTCCCTGTTCATAATATCTTCCTACCTTTCTTCTCTCGAAAATATCGGGTATTTCAGATTTATGTCATAAACAGTTTAGGATCGCACTTATAGAGCCAGCGGTATTCTTTTGACGAACAGATTTTGCCATCTTCAAATTTTAAAAACAAAGAGATTCCTCGTGTTTTGAAAATTTCGCCTTTTTTCATTGGTCTGATGAAAAAATGTGACATATCTTCAGTCGCATGAAATTCCTGCTCCAGCTCAATAGCTGCTCCTTTGGAATCAATAATAAAGTTAACAGGGGACAACTTCTCCAGATACCCCACATGACTGGCGTTTAACCAGTCAATAATCTTTTGCCTTCCACAGAGGGCGATTCTCGTATTCCAAAAGCTAGCTTCTTCAGTAAAGCAGGAGTTTATGGCCTCTTCGTAACTTCCCTGGCTGTATAGGTCAAAGTATTTGATTAATTTGTCCTTATTCATAATTTCCTCCAATAATGAAATAATTCATAACGCCCAAATCAAAAAAATAGGATACGTGGGTAAGGCACTGTCCGGATAATAAATTTCCAGTCTTACATGACCTCTACTTTTGAATACTTTATATATTCGTGAGTGGAACCAATTATTTCCTTCTTAGGTTTTCACTCATACGAGTTGGGAGTTCCACAGCATATACCACTGCAAGAACTGATCCACTGAAACAGTTATGATATGAGCAGGCATTTGCCTGATGATGATATCGTAAAGCGTATCCTGAGGATTCGACAGATGAATGAGCGCGGGTATGACGCACCCGCTGAGGTCATGATAAACTCCCCCAAAACCTCAGAGGCTTTGTTGCCTTCAGTTTTTTCCGGTCGGTTTTCTTTATGCCCTTCATCCAGAGAATTCTTCAATAATGCCACGTAACCTTTGGCTAAAGGACTGCCGAAAACTTCAGGATTTTCTTTCCCGCATAGTTCTTAACAACCTCTACTCTCACTGTAAAATCAACAACCTTAATGTTTCGGGTCAAGGTCGTGCACGGGCTATTTTTAAAGGAAATCCAGATAAAATCTGGGTTTCTTCGTTTTTAAACTAATAAGTTTTGGACGCCGGTTTGGGCATAATGCCGTCGGGGCTTTTAAAAGCTGGGATGCCCCGGCGGATGGCATTTTTTTTAAGGCGCAATTTCGGTCTCCCGGTTTGATGGAAAACCCAAAAAGGGATTAACCGGCGCAGATTGAAGAAGTAAGATGGGTAAGTTTGTCCAATAATTATGAAGGGAGAGGAATAGATGAAAAGAAATTTGCAATTGGCAAGGAGCATGGCATTTTTTGTGTTTGCGGCCTTATTCCTGGCATTTTTTTTCGCCTTCACCTCGGTATTGATAAGCCGGGATGCCCTGGCTCAAACGGCCCGGGGTGAGCCGGTTGTTCCCTCGTCCAGAAAGAGCGTCCGGCTGGCCCGCAATACCGCCGGGAAAGAGAAGAGGCCCAATGTGGTCTTTATCATGGCGGATAACCTGGGTTATGGTGATCTGGGCTGTTACGGCGGAGGCGAAACCCGGGGCATGCCCACGAAAAATATTGATAAACTGGCCTCGGAAAGTCTTCGTTTCACCCAGTTCCTGGTGGAACCCCAGTGCACGCCCACCCGGGCGGCGGTGATGACCGGCCGATACCCGGTACGCATGGGACTGTCCCTGGTACTTATCGAGGGAGTTCCCGGCGCGTCGGGATTGACCTCCTATGAATTTACCACGGCCGAGATGTTCAAGGAAATCGGTTATGACACCGCCATCTTCGGGAAGTGGCACCTGGGAGCTAAAGGCGAGTCCCAGCCCCAGCGACAGGGATTTGACATCTGGTACGGCATTCCCTACTCCACCGACGTAACACTTGACGTGGAGCAACAATTGAAGGCAGGGATTATCAAGAAGGTCTCTCAGGCACCCTACATACCTTATATTATGGAGGCACGGCGGGGAGAAGATGCGAAAAATGTAAAACCCTACAACCTGAAAACCCGGCGTACCATTGACCTGGAATTGACAGATAAATCGATAGAATACATAAAATCCCATGCCAAGTCAGGGAAGCCTTTCTTCCTGTATTTACCTTTCACCCGGCCTCATTATCCCAACCTGACGTCGAAGGAGTTTGAGAGAGCGTCCCGCATTGGTATTTACGGCGACAGCGTGATGGAATTGGATCACAACACCGGGCGGGTTTTGAAGGCCATCCGGGAGGCGGGAATTGAAGATAATACCATCGTGATATGGATCAGCGACAACGGACCCATGAACACTACCACCTGGCCCGACAGCGGTTTCGCCGGTCCTTACCGGGGTGAGTTGGGCGATCCCCATGAAGGGTCGATCCGCACCGCGGGGATGATAAAATGGCCAGGCAAAATAAAGCCCGGGGTGAGCAATGAGATGTTTGCGGCCATTGACTTCTTACCGACCCTGGCGGCGATGACCGGCGGGCGGACGCCCACCGACCGGCCCATCGACGGAGTGGATCAATCTCCCTTCCTGCTGGGAAAACAGGTAAAATCCAACCGGGAACACCTTTTGACTTTTATCGCCGCCCAATTGGTAACGATTCGCTGGAGACAGTACCGGATTTACTACCGGTTTTTTGAACCCACCGGCGAGTGGATCAAGCAAATGGGACTTGGAGCTAAAAACGTCTCTTCCGGAGGTTATCCCCATCTTTATAATATCGAGAAGGATCCCACGGAGAAGGATAATATCCTGGCCACAAACGGCTGGATTACCCCTTATATAATGCCCTATATTCAGGACTATATAGAAAGCGTGAAGAAATACCCCAACCCACAGGTTAAAAATTATCTCTCCGATTAGTGGAAATGGAATTTGATTTCATTATAACCGCCCCTTGTTAGAATTCACGGGGGGCGTTTTTTTTTGCCGCTCATCCATATCAGCCTTTAACTGCCGGGGACAGCACTTACATTTCAGTTTTTTAAGGGTCAGAACACAATTCCCGGGGGCTTCTTTTTTCAGGTGTGGTTCCATTTCTTTCAGGACTTCAAGAAGAACTTCGGGGCTTTCCACATCAACACTTTCCTTTGCCACAGCAGGTTCTGCAGGCTGGGAAGATATTTTCTCCAGGGATGTCAAAATTGGTTTTAACTGTGAAGCAAGATCTGCCAAATATTCTTCAGTTTCTGCAGTGCCATTTTGCCTGATAGCATTCTCAACCTCTCTTGAAAGATTATAAAGACCAATGGCTCCAATATTACCGGCCACACATTTCAAAGTATGAGCAAGGCGGATTGCAAGCTGTTGATCGCCTGACAAACAGGCATCTTTTAGGGACTGCAGGACATTCAAACCCTGTTTTCTTACCGTGGAAATATAACTGCGCAGGCGGCAGAACCATTGGGCGCCTGCTTTACTGCGGAAAGTGCCGGAGATTTTTTGTTTTGGTTTTACCCCAAATGACCCGGGAGCCGATATGTCCTATGGGACGGGAATTCCAAATCTTCCTACTACACACACTCATTGGTAACAGATTGGAAATCTAATATTGCCTTGCTGAACTGAAAAGTCCCTTCCCATTTGGGAGGGGCTTTGACTTTCGGGGAAACCAGTATTTGTTTTCCCTTGTAATCCCTTATAACCTCTATCCTCACTGTAAAATCAACAACCTTGATGTTTCGGGTTAAGGTCGTGTACGGGCTATTTCAACGAAAACCCCGATGATATCGAGGTTTTTTGTATTTAATGGGATTAATTTTCATGTGAATTATGCAGAAAGGCAATCTTTTCAGGCCGGAAATAGGGCGCTGTCCCCAATTTTCGTGTCATTTCAGAATTCAAAATTGAAAGGAGTGATCGACTGATAAAACAGGTGGGTATTTTTCTACCTGATTCAGCCGGAAAGAGTGGGCGCTTTCGGGATGAATTTACAGTAAGAAGGTCTAAATGTCTTGTTCGGGAATATTATTAGGGAACCGATTTACTTTTAAATTTAAATATGGAGGGCATTATGAGAGTGACAGCGAGTGTAATCAAAATGTTATCAATGATTGTCTTGGGGGTTATATTTTTTAGCTTGGCTGTATCGCCTCCTGTATCGGCGGTGGAAGCCGATACAAATAAAAAAACACTGTTCACAAACGTAAATATATTCGACGGCGAGAACGAAAATCTCATTCCGAATGTCAACGTGCTTATTGAAGGCAACCTGATAAAAAAGATCTCAACAGGGGCGATTCCGGCTCAGGGCGCGACTATGATTGACGGTGGTGGGCGCACCCTTATGCCGGGGCTTATAGATGCGCACTGGCACTGCATGTTCAATTTCTGGCCTATCAGTAAGGTGATGACCTCCGACTTCGGTTATCACAGTATCGCCGCAGTCAAACCGGCCGAGGATACGCTCCTGCGCGGCTTCACAACGGTGCGGGACGCGGGCGGAAACTGTTTCCCGATTTATAGAGCCATTAATGAAGGTATCATCAACGGCCCGCGTATCTATCCGTCCGGCGCTTACATCAGCCAGACTGGCGGTCACGGCGATTTTCGGGGTCCGCTTGACGTGCCTGAGAATCCGGGGGAGCCGCTGGACTATTTACAGAGAATCGGCCACACGTTGATCGCCGATGGTGTTCCGGAGGTGACGAAGCGTACCCGGGAAGTACTGCGCATGGGTGCCACCCAGGTTAAGGCCATGGCCGGAGGTGGTGTGAGCTCCCAATATGACCCGCTCGACGTCACGCAATACACGTTTGGCGAGATGAAGGCGATCTGCGACGTCGCTAAAACCTGGAATACTTATGTGATGATCCATGTCAATACCAGCGCCGCTATCCAGCAATGGGTAAAAGCCGGTGCCATGTCTGTCGAGCATGGCTTCTTCATCGATGAGCCGACTGCCAGGTTGATGGCCGAGAAGGGCGTATGGTGGTCTATGCAGCCGTTGATGAACGACGAGGACGCCTTGAAGTTTGAAACGCCCGCCAGCACGGCTAAATACATACAAGTTGTTTCAGGCCTGGAAGACGCTATTAAATGGACTAAGAAGTACAACGTTAAGACTGCCTTCGGTACCGATATGCTTTTCGACCCTGAGATGGCAGCTAAACAAGGCAAGTTCCTCGCCAAGCTCAAGAGGTGGTATACACCTTACGAGGCACTGAAAATGGCGACCCACGACAACGCACAGTTGATTAAAATGTGCGGCCCACGGGATCCTTATCCGGGCGAACTGGGTGTTGTAAAAGAAGGCGCACTTGCAGACCTGATCCTCGTTGATGGCAATCCGTTAGAGAACCTCGACCTGGTGGCAGATCCGGAGAAGAACTTCGTAGTAATTATGAAGGATGGGAAAGTTTATAAGAATACACTACGCTGAGGCCAGATTAATCGATAGTGTGAAATTGTATGAGATATCCGGGTTAAGGTGACTTGAAGTTATCCGCGGTCAGTCGAATATGCCCAATCGCAATACTGCGTTTTTTCGCTTTGTAATCAGTATTCTTTGTGTCTCTGTGGCGAATATCTAATTAATGTTAGGGCCGGGTATGCAGGGAATTTACCGCTATTTTTTAAATTGTAATGCGACCCTATGAGCATAATAAGCAAAAAACGAAACGCCTATGCCGGAACGTCCCGGGGCCGCATCAACCCGTTTATCGCCGCCCCCCTGCTTTTCATCGCCCTTTTTACCCTGCTGGCGGTTATCGGCGCATACTCTCAGAGGGCGGGAATGAACGAAGCCGATAACCTGGTCATCGGGCTGAAAAATGAGCCCCGGTTTCTGAATCCGATCCTGGCCTCCGACAGCAAATCAATGGAAGTCAATTCTTACATCTTCAACACCCTTATCAGGTATGGCGATGACATGGAGTTTGAGCCCGAGCTGGCAAGGTCCTGGGAGATTCTGGATGGGGGCGCAAGGGTCATTTTCCACCTGCGGGACGACGTGAAGTGGCACGACGGGGAGAGGCTCACAGCCCGGGATTGTGTATTCACCTTTGAAAAAGTGCTGGACCCGAGGACAAATACGTTTAACGCAGTTAAATGGGGACAGCGCCCTATTTTTTCAGGAAGTAACAGTTTAGCTGTTTGCTACTTATCTGGAATTTTTGTTTCTTTCACGTAAGCCAACATCATATCGACATATTTGGTTGCATTATTTAGCTGTTCCATTGCAGTCTTGCCGTCTATCACGTAAAAATCGTCATAATCGCTCTTTGTTCTTACCCTCTCTGCGGACATTAGCATTTTACCGTATTCCGGCTTGATTTTCCCGGTTTTTATGTAATTCTTGTTAAAATATGAGATTATGCCCGTGTGCTTTTTCGAGTCGAACCTGTTCATCGCCAGGAGCGCCCTTGTGGAGTGAAACATCGCGTAATATGAACGGTTTGCGGATTGGGCAAATTTGCCGTTATTGAACATCAACCGGGAGCTTTCCAGATCGTCTTTTACCTTTTCCATCCTGTATCTTGAAAGTTCAAGAAGCTTTTCGTCCATATACCTTTACCCCTTCGTTTCTGACGTTCATATAGAATGGAAGGACGTCTTTATAATCAATGAATTGTCCCCGGCTTTTTAATATGATTGATGGCACAATATCATGCTCCAGGGAAATATCAAAAGATATGTCAGTAAACCTATCCTCATATTTCCTGATGTTTTCCTCATCTTCATCAATAATGACCATTATATCCAGGTCAGAATGAGATTCCTGGGTATCCCGGGCGTAAGAACCGAAAAGGATAATTTCCACAAGCTTATTTCCAAAAATCCGCTTTGCTTCCGCTTCGATGCCGGACAGAATGTTTTTAACCTTTCCATTCATTAATCATACTTCCATTCTCACGTTGACTGATGACAAGACATTTCTATTTCCAATATTTATTTTATCAAAAAAATCATAATTCCTATGCCAGGAAAATGTTAAATCTATGCTTGGTTAGAGCTTGCTAATATTCGCTTACCGACACCATCCGTGATAACCTCGATGAACACTGTAAAATCGACAATCTTGGCGGTTCGGTGTAAGGTCGCATACGGGCTATGTCAAACGGAAACCCCGATGATACCGGGGTTTTTTCATTTTAGGGCAACAATAATGATTTATGGACTGGATACTTTTTCAAAAGGGTATTTTTTAATTATATGAAACTTATCGGGGCGGAAACAGGGCGCTGTCCCCAATTTTCTGGAAAAACCGTCAACTTCTTGTTGAAACGGTCGTAAAACGACGATAGAACCAGGTTTTCATCGGCAACCTGTTCATACATCCTTCTCGTATGGGCGATTGAGCGGGACACACCCGTGCCGAACTACAAAAACAGCGTCCAGAAAAAAGCGACCGCGTCAACTTTGCAGTTCCTCTCGCAATACCCGGTCTGCCTGGCGATCGTTCGAATTCATTCTTCGTCAAAGCAGGAATTGACAGCCTCCTTTAACAAACGTTTCTCTTATCCGAACACGAATGTACTGACATTTAAATATTTCTCCTTTTTCTCTATAGCGAAGAAATAATATTAAATAATGTTTTTGCTCCTTCTTCCGGTCCCCTGGTTTCCCAACCTGATATCCCCAGCCGGGTTCGAATCTGACCAACAAAAACACCTCTATCAAACGCAGCTTGAAAGTGTTTGGATGCCAAATGATCGTGAAGATCTCGATATTGGGGGGGACCGAAGATATTGGCAAAGTAGGTGTGCACGATACCGGTAGAGGTGGTCGTGCCTTTGGCCATTACCATTCCTTCCCGGAAGACGCGAATTGCATCATCGATGGAGTGAAAGCGTTCAACAACGGGATGATCCTCATCGACTTCTTCGTAATTATTGGCGTAAAGCAAGAAGTCAATCTGATAGCCTCTTGATATATTTGCAAGTGTTGTAACGGGAATAATGGCACGAGCATTAATTCTCTGCGGGCTCATAATAATCGCCCTGTCGATTTGTCCAAAAGCATAACCTGGCTGCAGGTCATCAAGCCTGACAAAAGCGCCTGTTTCGGTTCCATAGCCCAGAATCCCGCCATCAGGATCTATTTCCAGCGATCCCATGTCGTCGGCAATGATAATCATGTCACGGATATACTCATCACTGAGAACTCTAAGCGCTTCCAGAGTCTCTGATTTACCTGCCGCCGTATCTCCAATTAACAGCACTGTAGCTTTGCGGCCATTCTTCAGAAGAACGTGTACCATTGCCCCATGGCAGGGCATTCTTTCCCTTTTCATCATAACAATATTATGCAGGGTTAAAACCATCTTTTTAAGATAGCCAAAATATCCGAATTCCAACTTTCCCGGAATCGCTCCAACAAGAATTTCGTTTTCCGTGTCGTCATAAAACACTGTCGGTAATGGGCCATATCTATAGAGGGTCTCTCCCGGAACTCCATACATGCAAATCGCATCCGGCTTTTTATCTAAATCATCAGCTTCGGCAAGTTCAAAGAGATTGGCTAACGAGCATCCGAGTTCCAGAAAGGTCTGGTTAAAGTAGATGTGAACCAGTAAAGGGCCGACTCTGGCAGGATAACACAGCCATTCATCAGTTTCGACGTTCCATCCTTCCAAAGGATTCGTTTCGACTTTCTGGAACCGTCCGGTGCGTTTGTTCATTGGAGGGTCAATTATAAGAGGTGGATTCAGGAGCACTTGGCGAATCATCGGTATGGAACGAAGCATATTGTATGGCCCTTTTGGACAGGGCCATTCTACCTCAACTTCAATCAAGCCAACCTGGCTTCCGGCGCTAACTTGACGATAAATCCTGCAATGGCGATCTGTGATATTTTCTTGTACATCCCGATAAGCACCCCGGACCGTTCGGGTAAACTTTCCCATAGCTTCATTGAAAACACGATATGGACTGGCTCCTTTGACATCTCGTTTCCTTTTTCTCGAACGGCATATGAGAAAGCGATCAAAATTACGCCAATAGTTATAAAGACCTTCAACAAAGTCATTAAGAAGTTCAGGATTCTTTAGAAAGATTGCTGTTTCCGGAGACATAGCCGCCACTTTGTCGGCGGAGACTACGCCCAGCATTCCAAGAGTGTCGACCAGGCAATCTATCATTTCCTTATCGGCTTCTTTGCCATCGAAGACAGCCATGAGGGGCGAATCATGTTTGCGCAAATGCTCAATGAATCTTGCTGTGACTTCTGCAAATAATTCACTTGCCAGAAGCTCCCTGGTCTTCTTACATATGCTCCCTTCAGATCGCATAATGCATTTTTTATTCTTGAATATTACCTTGCCTAATGACATGACGTTTTCTCCTCTCAAATTTTGAAAGAGCATTTCCGTGGAAATCAGTAATGTAAATATTCTCTAAAGAATCGGCAACGATCCCCCAAATGCTCTGGCACTGTCCTTTTTTCGGGAAAAGACCAAAGAACACCTTTAATAGCCCCGGAAATCTTATAAATGACCTGACTTGCTCCCCAAAAGGATACAAAGGGATAAAAGGTTCATCACCTTGGCAGGTAAATTGTCCGAAATCAAAGAGTTAGCCTGATAAAAGAAAATGTTTACCCCTACAGGTCAAGAATCTTCCAGATCGCTCCTCCAGGGATTAAACTTGCCAGCCAGCCAGCTGGTTTCATAAGCATCGTATGCTCGCCGTGCTGCAAGCCATTTGTCTATGGTCCAGGTGGGAAGTTCAGAAGTGGCGGATTTATATTCTTCTTCTGTAAACTCCAATCCGGCCGTTTTAGCAATTTTCAAGCGTGCTTCTTTCGTTCTTGCCTCGTTGATCTGCTTGCAGAAGTCCCCATCTGACTTGACTTTTTCAATAAAAGCTCTTGCGCTTTCTACTGACATAATAAACCTCCATTTGCTTTTTATTTGCTTTTTATATTAAAAAGAGTTCAATAAAGGACATAGGCATTTCCTTCAATTTAATTTCGCCACATCTGAATCAAATAAATAAGATGCGCAAGTAATGCCCTATCTGGACAATAAATTGCATGCCTTATGTGATCTCACTGCTGAATACTTTATATTTTATGAGTTGAACCCAAAATTCCTTTCCTATGTTTTCTCGCATAAAGGTTGGGAGTTCCACGGTGCGCATCAATCTAAGAACTGATCCGCTTGAGTAGTTATGATATGCTTAGTTATTTACCTGGTGAAGATATCATAAATCATATCCTGAGGATCTGACGGATTGGTGAGTGCAGGTGCTACGCAGCCCGTCGAAGTCAGCGTAAGATCGACCAAAACTTCAGACGTTTTTTTATGTCCTTCATATAGAGAATTCTTAGATAACGCTATTTATCCTTTGGCTAAGGGACTACCGAGAACTTCAGGATTTTCTTACCTGCATGGTTTCTAGCAACCTCAATCCTCACCACAAAATCAACCACCTTAATGTTTCGGGTTAAGGTCGTGCACGGGCTATAATAGCGAAAATTCGGATGCTATCCGGGTTTTCTGTTTTCGGGGTATGGTTCAGCATGGCGGCAGGGTTTTGAATATATGCGCTTAATGAATACTTCATAACCATAACTAAACGGGAGGGACTTAAATGTTAGAATTCAACAAGAAAACAAACCTGATGGAAAGAACCGAATTCAAGTATCCCCTGCAGGATGTAAAGGAACCAAATTTATTCAGAAATCTGTACAGTTATAAAGAAGTCCCGAAGATTGCTTTCAATTTCAGGGTTCATCCAATGCATGTGCCGGATGAAATATGGATTACCGATACCACTTTCCGGGATGGGCAGCAGTCTCGTCAGCCTTATACCCCGAAACAGATTTTGCATATTTACGATCTTCTGCATAAACTTGGAGGTCCCAAGGGGTTGATTCGTCAGAGCGAATTCTTCCTTTACAGCAAGAATGATCGTGACGCTGTCTATAAATGCCTGGAACGAGGATATAAGAACCCCGAAGTAACCGGATGGATTCGTGCGTTAAAGAAAGATTTCCAACTGGTGAAAGATATTGGCTTGAAAGAAACCGGAATCCTTGTAAGCTGCTCCGATTATCATATTTTCCACAAACTTAAAATGAGCCGAAAGCAAGCTCTTGAGCATTATTTAAGAGTAATTCGTGAGTGTATCGATACCGGAGTACGACCCCGCTGTCACCTGGAAGACATAACAAGGGCGGATTTCTATGGTTTCGTAGCTCCGTTTGCCGTGGAACTGATGAACCTGATGGAAGAAACCGGTGTGCCAATAAAGATTCGCGCCTGTGATACGATGGGATATGGAGTCAGTTTTCCGGGAGCTGTTCTGCCTCGCAGTATTCCTGGAATTATCTATGGCCTGCATCATTTTGCGAGAGTACCCAGCGAATTGCTGGAATGGCATGGACATAACGATTTTTACAAAGCGGTGATCAATTCGACGACGGCATGGCTCTATGGATCTTCCGCTGTCAACTGTTCCCTGTTTGGAATCGGCGAGAGAACCGGGAATTGCCCGTTGGAAGCGATGGTCGTCGAATACGCCCAGCTAAGGGGAACCCTGGATGGTATGGATATGACCGTCATTACAGAGATTGCGGAATACTACGAAAAGGAACTGGGTTACAGGATTCCACCCAGGACGCCTTTTGTCGGCAGTAACTTTAACCTTACGAGGGCTGGTATTCACGTGGATGGATTGCTGAAGAACCAGGAAATCTATAACATTTTTGATACTGCGACACTGCTGAACCGGCCGCCAACGGTGGCGATCTCCAACACGTCCGGTCTGACCGGAATCCTCCACTGGCTCATCAATAAATATATAAAGGGAGAGACCGTGCTTACCAAGCGGGATCCGCTGGTAGCGAGGATAAAAGAATGGGTGGACAGTGAGTATAAAGCTGGGAGAGTAACTATAATTACCGATGAGGAATTGGAAGGTGTAACGTCCTCCATTATGAAAGAAATGAAAATTACAATTGAAGATCTGAAGAAAAGACAATAGGAGATATAAATTTGGGACTTACAATTGCGCAAAAAATCATAAAATCTCACTTGCTGGAAGGAAGAATGATTCCCGGACAGGAGATCGGGATTCGAATCGACCAGACCCTGACACAGGACTCCACGGGAACGATGGTATACCTTCAATTTGAAGCAATGGGAATCGAGCGGGTCAAGACCAGGTTGTCCGTGGCTTATGTGGATCACAATATGCTGCAGGAAGGATTTGAAAACGCGGACGACCACAGGTACATCCGGACAGTCGCTCATAAATACGGAATTTATTTTTCCAGGCCGGGCAACGGCATCTGTCACCAGGTACATCTGGAGAATTTTGGCGTCCCCGGCGAGACCATAATCGGTTCTGACAGTCACACCCCGACGGCCGGCGGCATCGGCATGCTCGCTATCGGGGCCGGAGGTCTGGACGTGGCGGTTGCCATGAGCGGCGGGGCATACTATTTCACAATGCCGGAGATCATAAACATCAAACTGTCAGGCAGGTTAAAACCTTATGTCTCGGCCAAGGATGTAATTCTGGAAGTTCTGCGAAGACTTACCGTGAAGGGCGGCATTGGAAAAATTATTGAATACACGGGAGAAGGAGTGAAATCGCTGTCGGTTCCCGAGAGAGCTACCATTACCAACATGGGGGCGGAACTTGGCGCAACCACTTCAATTTTCCCCGGCGATGAAGTTACAAGGTCATTCCTGATAGCCCGGAAGAGGGAAGAAGTGTGGGTGGAAATCTATCCGGATGACGACGCTCTTTACAATAAAACCCTGGAGATTGATCTTGGCGAAATCCAACCCCTCGCGGCAATGCCTCATAGTCCTGACAATGTGAAACCGGTGACGGAAATCGGAGAGATAAAAATCGATCAGGTCGCTATTGGAAGTTGCACGAACAGTTCCTACCAGGACCTGATGAAGGCGGCAAAAATCCTGAAAGGGAAGACGGTTCATAAGGAAGTGAGCCTGGTTATTTCGCCGGGTTCAAGGCAAGTGTTAACGATGTTGGCGTCCAACGGCGCATTGGCCGACTTGCTTGCGGCGGGCGCAAGAATTCTGGAATCCGGATGCGGCCCCTGCATCGGCATGGGGCAGGCGCCCGCTACCAATGCCGTTTCCCTTCGCACATTCAACCGAAATTTTAAGGGGCGATGCGGAACCGTTTCTGCAAAAGTCTATCTGGTCAGCCCTGAGACGGCGGCCGTAAGCGCAATCGCGGGAGAACTGACAGATCCGAGATCCTGCAGGGAAAATATTAAAGTGGAAATACCTGAGACATTTCCGGTCAATGACAATATGATAATTCCGCCTTCCAACACCCCGGGGAAAGTGGAAGTAATACGGGGTCCGAATATCAAACCCTTCCCCCTGAATATTCCGTTACCCCGGAAGATTGAGGGGGAAATTCTGATAAAAGTGGGAGACAACATTACTACTGACCAGATTATGCCGTCAAATGCAAAAATCTTGCCGTATCGTTCCAACATTCCATACCTTGCCAGCTACTGCCTTGTCCCTTGCGACAAAGACTTCCCTGAGCGCGCAAGAAAGAGCGGCGGGGGATTTATAGTGGGAGGAGAAAACTACGGTCAGGGCTCAAGCAGGGAGCATGCGGCCTTGGTTCCGCTGTATCTTGGGATAAAAGGGATTCTTGCAAAGAGTTTTTCAAGAATCCACAAGGCGAACCTGATAAATTCCGGGATCTTGCCGCTAAGATTTATCAACCCCGACGATTACGACAATATTCGAGAATTTGATTCTATCTTAATTGATGACGCTGTTGAGCAGATAATGAAAGGAAACACAATCACAGTGAAAAATACGACTCAAAATACGATGTACGAATTAAAGGTTGAGGTATCATCACGGGAGTTGGAAATGCTTATTGCCGGCGGGAAAATCAATCTTATAAAGCGGGAGAAGGTGGGGAAGCAATGATGGATTCGATAATTCTTGAAGCTCGGGAAAAATTTGTAAAACTAATTGAAGGGCAACTGCGCAGGAGCGAAAGGATAAAGCGGCAAAAGGAATTTATTCGTTACGATCAACTGGAGAAAATTCTGATTGGCGTGGTGGGGGGAGATGGTATTGGCCCCATAATCACGATGAGTGCGCATCGTGCGTTGAAGTATTTGCTGAGGAAAGAAGTTCAAAAAGGGAGAGTGGAATTCAGGATAATCGATGACCTGACAATTGAAAACAGGGCACAGGAAATGAAGCCTATCCCTGAGGGTGTTCTACAGAAAATAAAAGAATGTCATGTTATATTAAAGGGACCTACTACAACACCACGCGAGGGCGATCCATGGCCGAACATCGAGAGCGCAAACATTGCCATTAGAAAAGAACTGGATCTTTTTGCCAACGTGAGACCCATAAAAGTTCCGGAAAAAGGAATAGATTGGACATTCTTCAGGGAGAACACCGAGGGCGCTTATACGCTTGGGAGTGATGGCTTTAATATCAACGACGATGTTGCAATCGATTTTACGGTTACGACGACGGAAGGGACGGAGAGAATAGCAAGGATGGCATTTGAATATGCCGCAAGAAACGAGAAGAAGAAAGTTACCGTCGTAACGAAAGCCAATGTTATTAAAACGACTGACGGGAAATTCCTGAGTATCTGCAGGGAAGTAGCGGAAGAATACCCTGAAATAGAAGCAGACGACTGGTATATAGACATAATGACCGCAAAATTGATCGATGAAAAAAGAAGAACGCAGTTCCAGGTCTTCGTGCTTCCAAACCTGTATGGGGATATTCTGACGGATGAAGCGGCGGAACTCCAGGGTGGTGTGGGAACAGCCGGAAGCGCCAATATCGGCAAGAGATACGCGATGTTTGAAGCGATCCACGGTTCCGCTCCCAGAATGGTCAGAGAAGGTCGGGGTAAATACGCCAATCCAACGAGTATCATGAGGGCGGCGGTGATGCTCCTTTCTCATATCGGTTATGAGCAAGAGGCAAAGAAAATGGAAAAAGCCCTGGATATTTGCACAAGGGAAGAAAAGAAACTGGTAATTACGGGCAGAAACACAGGCGCAACATGCGAGGAATTCGCAAATTATGTAATTGAGACAATTAAAAGAATCGATTCAGGATGATAGATACTTTATTCTGTATAGTGTTTCACCCTTTCCGCAAAAAGAGCAGCCCTGACCCGGTAGAAACAAGAATATGCTTTCCGGTATAATCCCTCACAATCTTAATCCTTACCACAAAATCAACAACCTTAATGTTTCGGGTTAAGGTCGTGCACGGGCTATGAAAAGAAAGAATCCCGATCACGTCGGGGTTTCTTGATTTTTCAGTATTCATTATTCGGCATTGTCCCTATTTCCCGTTTAGCTTTTTCTCAGCCATGAAGATGTGACGCAACGAGATTATTCTTTTGCGGCCCACACTTATCGAAAAAGCCTATCAGCTTTGAAGCTTCAGCAGTGTCTCCACCGACAACCTCAACTTCACTATCTTTGATGAGATCTTCAAGAGTCGTCCGGTTGACGTTATTCCTTAAGCCATTTCCACGCGGAGTCGATATCATCAGGTTTGAAATATTTCTCAAAAGGATTAACACTTTCAGCGTTGAAATCTCTATCTAAACCTATCTAAACCACTTGAAAATATTTAAGCAAGAAGTGTTCCAATTTTGATCCGATGGGGGGGTGATGTGGTCCCATTTATAAGACAACCCTTTTTTCTCTTTGACTGGATTTTGCAATCCACTCAATGACAACCCGGTGAGAATACTTTATGAAAGGAGTTGGTTACTTGTTTAAATATTTAAGGAAACACCCCGCTTCCGCCAGGATCTTCTTTACCGGCCGCAAGTTATTTACATTTTTTCTGGTAGTGGTCTTTTTTACGTTACTGACCGTGCTGTATGCTGACCCGGCCATGGGCCAGGAAAAACCCGTCCGGCTGGAGGATTCGCTGGTTAAGAAAACCGTTCAGATCGCTCCCAATATGGAGCCGGTCATTCCTCACCCCTTACAGGACAAGGAAGTGCGGAAGAAATTGGCCGCCCTGGAGAAAAAGTTTGGCAAGAAGCCTAACATTTTAATCTTCCTGATGGATGATGTGGGTTATGGAGACCCGGGATGTTACGGCGGCGGCCAGGCGGTGGGCGCTCCTTCCCCCAACATGGACAAACTGGGCGAGGAGGGCCTTATTTTGACCTCCGCTTATGCCCAGCCTACATGCTCTCCTACAAGAGCCACTATTTTAACCGGTCGCCTTCCCATGCGTACTGGCATTTTAAGACCCGCCTTGCCTGGTGAAAAGGGCGGATTAGACACCGAGATCACTATGGCCCAATTGCTGAGTAAAGCCGGCTATGTCACCCAGGGTGTCGGCAAATGGCATGTGGGTGAAGACGTCGGTTCACAGCCCCAAAACAAGGGCTTCGACGACTTTTACGGATTCCTCAACTGTTCCAACGAGTACACCGCGTGGAGAGATCCCTCTTTCTACCCGGAGGTAGCCACCGACCCGGCCCGGACAAAGGCGGTGGAATCGCTTCCCAACAATCTCTATTTGGTTCATGGCGTCAAGGGTAAAAAGATTGAAAACCTTGTTGAAGTAACTATCCCGATTTGCAAAAAGCTGGACCAGATGTGGACCGATTACTCGGTAAAATTCATCAGGAAGATGGCCAAGAGCGACAAGCCTTTCTTACTGTATCATTGTACCCGGGGATGTCACTATGATAATTATCCCTCGGAGGAATTCGAGGGCAAATCCCCCGCCCGTTATCCCTATAAGGATGTTTTCTGCGAATTGGATCAGCACCTGGGAACCCTGGTGAAGACCCTGAAGGAAACGGGGCAGTTGGAAAACACGCTGATTATCGTAACCTCCGACAACGGACCCGAGATGGAAACATGGTGGGACAGCGGCTTCACTCCCTTCCGGGGAGCCAAGGGATCCACCTGGGAAGGCGGAATGAGAGTGCCCTGCATTGTCTATTGGAAGGGCATGATCAAGCCGGGCCGCAAATCCGACGGGCTTTTCGACCTTTCCGACATCTTTAATACTTCCCTCTCCCTGGCGGGAGCCATGAACTTGATTCCCAAGGACCGTTATATCGACAGCATCGATCAGACTTCCTTCCTGCTCAGCGACGAGGGACAGTCCAACCGGAAAGCGGTTTTCTACTGGCTGATGGAAACCTTCTCGGGAGTCAGGGTTGCCGAGTACAAGATGATGTTGGCGGCCACCTACCCCACCGGTGACACCTGGAATAAGGGAGGTCTCTCCGGTAACATCACCATCTTCAGATACGCCAAGATGTTCAACCTTTACCTGGATCCAAAGGAGGAGCATGATTTCTTCATTCGGAAATTGACCATTGCTTCTTTTTTGCAGCAGGCCCAGAACTGGCATATGGAGACGTTCAAGAAATATCCTTCTAATGTAAAGAACGAGTCGCTATAGCTAATTACTGAATGTTTTTCTCGCCCACTCCTTCCCGGGGTGGGTGATTTTTTTTTTTACAATCAAGAGTGTTTTTCAGGAGAGAGACCGGTGGCGCGAGCATCCCTGCTTGTGCCATAAACTGCGAGAGTGTTTATATATCGATTTGCCGATCAAATGCCTCCCATTCAATTGGCAAGATATTTACTCCTGGGGAAATCAGGATTTGTTTCCCCAAATAATTCCTTATAACCTCTATCCTGACTACAAAATCAACAACCTTAATGTTTCGGGTTAAGGTCGTGCACGGGCTATGAAAGCGAAAACCCCGGTGGAACCAGGGTTTTTGCCTTCATATTCAAGTAATTTCTTTTCCTCTTCACCAAATTTCTCATAATCAATCATAGCATAAAAGGAAAATTCAAGTAACTTTAAATCTGCGAGAGGTATTTATAAAGGGATAAAAGGTTCATCACCGTAGCAGGTAAACTGTCCAGAATCAGAGAGTTAGCCTGATAAAAGAAAATGTTTACCCCTACAGGTCAAGAATCTTGCAGATCGCTCCTCCAGGGATTAAACTTGCCAGCCAGCCAGCTGGTTTCATAAGCATCGTATGCTCGCCGTGCTGCAAGCCATTTGTCTATGGTCCAGGTGGGAAGTTCAGAAGTGGCGGATTTATATTCTTCTTCTGTAAACTCCAATCCGGCCGTTTTAGCAATTTTCAAGCGTGCTTCTTTCGTTCTTGCCTCGTTGATCTGCTTGCAGAAGTCCCCATCTGACTTGACTTTTTCAATAAAATCTCTGGCGCTTTCTACTGACATGCTCCGCTGTGCAAATCGCTCAACTCTCAAAGAGTGTAACCATGTGTATCGACTTTTCAAATATTGGGGAGGCGAAGCTGTATATGGTGGTCATGAGAATGATCCTATTATTTCCAATACTCTAAAATTGATTGGGTCTCCCTGCATAATTAAATGTTCTGTACCGATTTCGGAGGTTGATAAAAATCCTCCTGATTTTTGCAAGCGGTTCCTGTCTTATTTTATTTCCAATGATATTGAGTATCCTGAGCCACCTGCCTCCTTTGATATGTATACAGAAAGAGACTTAAAATCAATTGAGGTGCTTGAAATTATCGAGAAGTCTAATCCGGTTTTTAGGGATCTGACCGATCATATGAATTGGCCAGAGGATTATGAAGTCATCTAGGTCGTGTTTGCAAACTATGGAATGTGATACTCCTGCCTATTAATCAAGGTGTTTTTTCGATGTTCTTACTCTCATCTTCTTCTTTCTTTTCCCTTTTCTTTTCCAATGCCTCAATCAGCATTTGTTCTTCTTCCTGGAGGATTTTCGAGATTAAGTTCAATATCCGGGGCACCAGGATCAGGCGGGAAAGCTCCGAGGCTTCTTGGCGTATATCGCCCTGATGTTTTAAAAGCTTTTGACCGGAGGGAGTTTTATAAAACTTAATAATATTTTCCAGATCCTCCTCGGAGAAGTATTTTGAATAGGCGCGAATATATATTTCCTCCAGCACCTTTTCCTTATCAAAATCCATCTTGGTTTTTTTGCGGAACTCCGCTATAATCCCGGCCAGGTGTTGAGTGAAGATTTTTTCTTCCTTGGGAGTCCGGAATTCTTTTATCTTCAGATCCTGGTATAGTTTTTTGACACTTTTTTGAAAGCCTTTTTCCCCAGATTTAATGTGACGATCAAAAAAATTCATAATGCTCTCGTTAACGCGAGTTATTTCAAGCAGTTCCATAATTAATTTTCTTTTTCTATTGGTAACTTTGGTGTTTTGGGGAGTCTTTTTCGAGGGATTATCTTCCTGGGCCCTTACGCAATGCGCCGTAAAAAACAGCGACAGGATCAACAGTATTATCTGGACAGTTCTTTTTAACATGTTCACACCTCTCCTTCCAACTTATAAATAAGTAATTGTTCGCCCCTACCCCGCATTTCCTGCCGATTCCAAGAAATTACAAAGAATATTTCAAAATTCCGTGATGAAGTCTCGCCGGAGTTTATATCGGCGGTATGTTCATATATTTTTCCCGCCTGCGTCAGTGGTTGTGCCGATATTTCCCATCATAACGAGTGCTCCCTGCAAATGATCCGATGTAGAGGAATTGGTGAAATCAAAGAGGTTTCAATGTCTTATTTATGGAATGATATAACATCTTAAGAAGGAGGAGGAGGAGGAGCTATAATGAGTGTCACAACAACAAAATCCAGGGTAGAGGGGAAAACGCGAATAATAAACGTGAATAATGAGTATGGAAAACTGTATGATGCGTTTATTGGCATTGGCGACGAAAAGAACCTGAGGGGGCCAACATATGTAGAGGCGCTCAAATGGACGGATAAACAGGGAATCGAGGAAATGGAGAAATATGGTGGCATACTTGCTATGGAGGTAACACCGGAACAGACAAAGGAAATGACAAAGCAGCTTGACAATCTTGCCAATCTGCTGGAAAAGAAGGGTATTGAGGTGTTTCGTAGTCATCCACTAAAATACGACGAGGAGATTACCTATCTTGACAACATACAGCGTGGTTATGTCAACCACGATGGCTGTGATTTCTTTCTCACAATAGGAAATAATGTGATTCTGCTAAACGACCTGAGGGTACCCTGCCGGAGAAAACGCGTATGGGCGGTGCGTGATGTGCTCGAACCTGTGCTGAAGAACAGCAACTGCCGTTACGTGGCAATGCCTCCCTGTTCTCCACATTATCTTAAAGATGATATGTATCTTGAACGGGGAGATGTGCTCACCGATAATTTCAATGTGTATGTTGGTCATTCAGGGAATGCAACAAGTATGGCGGGAATCGAATGGCTCCAGCAGTATCTCGGTTCTCCATATAAAGTATATACTGTTGGACTGGATCCGAAAATACTTCACCTGGATACTGTATGTATGCTTCACCGGCCGGGATTGCTTTCATACTATCCAGAATTTGTCAAGGAGCTCCCTGCGCCTTTGCAAACCTGGGAAAAAATAGAGGTAAAGATGCTGGATATAGACAATGAAGCTTTTGGTGCAAATGGCCTGATGCTCGATCCCAATACAATGGTGATGGCTGAGCAATACAAGCGGCTTGTGCCTGAATTCGAGAAGAGGGGAATTGAAGTAATTACCATCCCCTTTGAAGCTCCAATACACTGGGGTGTTGGAGTGCGCTGCGCCGTTGGACCGCTTCATCGTGACAATTAGTATTTCCAACTACGATCTATAAAGAAAACAGGGTTTCCGCTCCATGGGGAAGCCCTGTTTTTTGTATTATCAGGTGCCGTTCTGGCTTTCCTTCCTACCAGCTTATTCTTCTATCTCCTGTGCGTAGCAGGCTGCCCAGTGCTTTCTGCTTCTCTATCACATCAGCGGCACAGGTATTAGTTACTCTCCAGTTTTTTAGCATTCATCAGATCTATAAAATTTACCGGGGGCTTGGGCAGAAACTCGTAGTTGACATAGCCATACTCGTTACTGCGTGCCATGTAGTTGCGGTCGCCCAGCTTATAGACGGTGAGCTCGATGGGTTTGCCGCATACCAGAGTCACGATCCGGCCGTTCTTGATAGAATAGGGGGCGGGCATGCCCTGGTACCCGGTAAGGCTAATGTTCCCGGTCAGACTGGGCAGGAGCATGGTTCTCCCCATATTCATCATGAGTGAGTTTCCCTGTTTGTCATAGCGAACCTTAAAGCCCCGGCCCGTGGTATTGTTGACAATGAAATAGGATTTACCCACGATGAACTCCTTCAACTGTTTATCATCGAGGGCCACCGCGCCTTTGGCTCTCAGATCGGCGACGGTCAGTCCGGGTTTAGCGGCCTTCAGCGCTTTCGCGTCCGGGGTGAGCCAGATCGGGGTGGACCAGGCGCGCTCCTGAACAGTAGCCTCACATACGTCGGGCGGGGCGATGTTCAACTGCTTCGCCTGGATCGTCGTCCAGCGAGGCGTGGGAATCTCCAGAACCCTCGCGTAATAGAACGCATGAGTGGCCGGGTCGAAGTCTGGATCAACCCAAACCGTCTTCAGTTCTTTAGCGCCCACCGTGTTCTTATACGTCGCGTTATCGATATCCACGGTGCTCTGAATCGGCGGTACTTCCCCGGTCCATTTGTCGGCTTTCCGGTCTCCCGCCCACGCAACATCGTAGATCTTCTCATAGCTCTGGCCGTTCTTCGACCACCCTTTGACAATCTGAATACGGTCGAGGTTTCCTGAGGTCGGGTCCTTCTCCGCCCACACAATGAAGGTCGGCGCTTTGGCCCCGGCGGGCGGCAGATCGTTGCCCATGGTCACGCCTCCGGCATAAGCTGATTTGACCCACTTATTTGAGTTCAGAATGTTCTGGGGGTAGTTCCAGCCTCCGAAAAAGCGGACCTTGATGGCCGGGCCGCTGGTACAAAAGGTCTCCCTGCGATAGAGGGCATCCCATATGGACTCGCGGGTGTTCTCTTCCGCCCACACGCCGGTGAGACCGGCGGGATTCAACAGGCGCGCGTCTATGCCTGCGATGTCGTGCCCTGCCATTCGTGTCTTGTCAGTCCCGTTGTTGATTCCAACATCGCCGAAATAATTGTCCTGCCGGTATGGAGCCGCACCGTTATGAGAGTCGCTTCCGCCGATAAAGCCGAATTTATAGGGATTATATCCCTTGATTTCTTTCATTGCCACGCCATCCTTGAGGGCCTGGCGGACGTAACTTCCCGCGATGACTGGGATTTGGCCGTCGGTCTCCGGCTGGCCGATCAGGAAGCTTGAAATCAGCTCATAAATGGCGAATTTGTCAGAGGGGGAAAGCATGGGATGGACCTCTGACTGCCCCTTGGATTGCTTGACCTCGGTGAGGCGCTCGTTGCGTAACCGTGCGTCGGACCATATATCATTAATAGGCCGGCCCTTACTGTCCACTTCGGTGGGGTACATCTTGCCGTCGGAGAAATTGGCATTGTGCGAGCTTGCCATAAGCGCTATGCCTTTTTTACGCTGCTCGTCCATCCACTTCCACAGGTCTTCCGGGTGTGAAGAATCCAACGCGGTAAAGGGCCGATCCACCGTCTTGCCTCCGCGGAAATAAATAGTGCGGTGCAGGTTGCGGTAGTTGGTGTTCGATGTCCATTCATAGCCGTAGAAGGTGGTGAACTTGCCGGGCTTATAAGCTTCATCGGCGAGGGCCACGTTCTTCTTCCAGATCTCGGCGTTATATTCAGGGTTGTTGAGATCCTTGTTCGGCGGCCCGCTTTGGAGCTTGAAGATTGCCTCTGCGAGCTTCAGGAAATCCTCCGGTGTATTGCCCTTGAGGATGAAGGGTTGTGCCGCAGGCAGCTTGCTTAATTTGGAGCCTGGAGTGTTGGCTTCGGTAGTGACGCCCACGTATTCCGAGTGGTCGGTCACCACCATCCAGTCAAGCGGTCTTTTGATCTTGATGGGGTAACCAAGCGGATGCTTGATGGTCTTGCCCTGGGCGTACTCATACGCTTCTTTCGGGCTGTTGATGAGGTTATCGAAGGCGAATGCGTCCAATGACCAACTTGTATGAAGGTGCGTTTCGCCAAAGTAGGCATTGCGGTCAGGGTTATTCTGCCCGGCGAAGGCCGGTGAAGCCAGGAGCAGCATAAACACGACGGCGGCAATGCATGAGTAATGCTTCAGTGTAATTGATTTCATTTGTTTCATAATCCCCTCTCAAAGGCTTCTGGAGTCACACGTCAAGGGCGCCTGCAGGAACAGGTGTGTACCACGCATTCCCTCTCCTCATATTACCTGCAGATATAGCCACTCTTCTACTCCCCCTCTTCCGTTGCATTTCTACAGATATCCTCTCTCTCCTGCTCCCGCCCCGGTGTTCTTCAAAAAAAAGTCAGCTAGATTTTTGAACCCGAAAAAATTATTGAGGTATAATGGAAAAAATACCATATGGGAAGTACACAAAAGAATTCAAAGAAAAAGCAGTAAAATTGGTAGAGAATGGAGGCCTGTCGCAAAACCTTTCGCTGTTAAGGCATTCCAGGACAGCCTTCTCTTCCTCGCAAGATAATGCCCGGAAGTGCTTGGGGCGAGCCTTCTTTGGCGAATCGGGCGGCTTCAAAGAGCGATAATAAGACGCCCTCGCCATTCCCAATGCCTCGCAGGCGGAAGATATGGCAACACTCCCTTCACCCCCTTTTACAGCCTTCACATCTAAAGGGGTCAGGTCTTGAAAAGTAAGTGTTTGCTATTAATGCAACAGAAATAACCGATAATTCAAGACCTGATCCTTACCGTGTGGTAAATACTGGTTATCTGTATTGCATACCCCTGTCTCCAGAAACCTCAAAGATAAATGTATTGGTCCAATGTTTTAAAGGAATGAAACCCAGAGAAGTAGTTTTCATATGCGGTATAATCCTAACTGTTTGTTTAGGTATAAAAGGAGGGGAGTTAGGGTTTGCTATACTCAAATCTTTACAGGGAATGACCTCACATTTTGGAATATGGAAGCGTATAACGCCATATCCATAAGTAGTTAATTGAGCGCAATAAAAAAAGACATTACGGCAATAGGAACTCTTTCCAACACCCGGGTTATGTCCATTATACTCGCATTTATAATGGGCGACTCCTTCAATCTTCATATCCAGCCCTGCCCTGATTCTATATCCAACTCTCTTTCTTGAGGGTGTTCCGGTAGTATAATATGCGTCATTAGTTTCCTTTTTACTGATAAGCGGTTGCCTGAATCGATAGGCGCTACTCATCGCTTCGGGTTTTGAGGCAATAATAATATTGTAGATATTCGTTAATGGAGTGAACATAATGTATGGCGAAACATTCCGCTCAACCCTGGAGTCCAAGGGGTAAGAAGCTACAAAAGCCTGCAAAGTCTCGGCTTCAGAGCCCAAATAAGCTTCATAAAAAGTTTTCAGGTCATTGCCATTGGCCTGCATTTGTTCCAGATAATTTTCGCCGTAAGCCTGAGTCATAATAGTGTCAAACTCTCTTATATTAATGTCCATAGCAATTAAGAAGCCCAAAATATTTGCAAAGCTATCATCATTCTCAACTGAAGTGAGCAGGATAATGAGATCACTGAAGTCAGCAGTCCCGTAATCAACTGCCAGGTCTTTGAAATCCTCATCACCCAACCCGAATGAATCACTGTACTGTCTTAACTGAGCGGTACTAATATTAACTTCCGCCAGGAAATCTTCCATCTCCTGAACGTCTTGCGTGGATTCCAGCAACATCAGAACAGGTTCTGTATCCAGGGCGGTCTGAATCGAGCGCACGGTAAATGTGGTATTGGCAACGTCAACATCATCAACCGTTTGATAGACAGTAAAGGAATCTCCCTCCTGGGGCTCAGTCCTGGAAAGCCCATCACCGCCGCAACCAGATACTACCAGATGAAGTAGGCAAAAAAGAGCTATAAAAACAATATGATTTTTAATCATTTCTTTCCCCCTGAGGTGATGTCTCTAACTTGCTCTCTACGAGGTCCTTTAAAAGTTTTTCTTATCCCATGAAAAAATTATATCAGGAAGTCTCCGGGAAATCCAGAGAATCATGAGAATCAACATTGCTAAAGGGGTGAACTGAAGAAATTCCCAATGTCGGACTTGAACCGACAAGCCATGCCACCTACACGGCATACAGACAGCGCCCTATTTAATCACAAAAGAACATAATTTTTTGCTGAGGATGCCAGTATTTTCTTCCCCATATAATCCCTGACAACCTCAATCCTCACCACAAAATCAACCACCTTAATGTTTCGGGTTAAGGTCGCATACGGGCTATGAAACAGTAATATTATTCACTTAATGGAGCATAGCGCATGATTATTCCATAGCCTGCAGCCCAGCCTCTGTTCTCACCAATAAAATGAATCGAATTCAGGGGAGCCCTTGCAAACACTGGATAGGACCAGGTCTTTCCACCGTCTCTTGTTCTGGCGATACGGCCTCTATTGACTAATGCTTTAAACCCTGCAGCCCACCCATTCATATTGTCGGTAAAACAGAGTGAATTACACAGCAAAGGAATATTCATTGCTGTGTAATTCAGTTATTCGTTATTTCTGTGTAATTCAGTTATTTGTTATTTCAATGTATCAAACCATATCTTTGCCAGAAGTGTGCCGGGGAAGATGGAGCTTGCGTGATCTATATTGGGTCCCAGGTTTATCAGTTCTACATCGTCTGCCCCAAGAGAAATCATTTTATTGTAAGCGATTTCTGATCCTGCATAGGGAGCAGTTTTATCGTCCTGAGCATGATAAAGCCGGGTTGGGGTAATGGGGGCGAAATTGTAAGGACTGTTCATTACCATTTCATTGTAAAAAGGGTGAACCTGTGAATCCACCGAGGCAATGAATTCCCCCTGAAGCAATTCGGCAACAGTTTTGGGAAGCATTGCATACATTTCTTCACCGTTATGAGTCCCGTCATTTATTTCCAGGATTGTCGTATTGTAGGGCGATATAAAGATATCATCCAGGGTACTGCTGAACTCATAGATGTTTTTATACGCAAGAATTATATGAGCGGCGAGGGGTGAGCCGCCATGGGAACTCTCATCCTTCCAGAAATTCCAGAGTGTGGGAAGATCATAAGGTCCTGCAATGGGAGCAGAACCGGTAAGGGTGAAAGCCTGCTCAGAGTTGGATGTTTCGAGATATTCCTGTAGAGCCAAAGTGGCATGTCCGCCTTCAGATAAGCCGGTGATGAAGAGTTTGCCGCTGACGGAGACATCCAGATCGCTGCAGAGTTCCTTCACCGCTTTTAACATATCTGCTCCGCATTGGGCTTCAGATTCGGAATAAAGGTAAGGGTGATTCACTTCTGATTTTCCCTGGCCTATGTAATCGGGTAAAGAGGTTACATAGCCATGGGCGGCAAACAGTGCGCTGTTTACTGCCGCTTCATCGCTTCTGTCGGGGTTTGAGGGGACATCGGAATTATTGAACTGGGTACCGTGGTGGTATTGAACTACGGGATAGACCCCATTCGCCGGGGACGGTATGGAGACCAGTCCGGAGACCACAATCAACTGCCCGTCAACATCGATTGTGTAGTATTCGATGGCGTAAGCATTTACATCGGTTGAGGAGTTGAGCAGATCGGTGACATCGATCCCCGTGGGCACATAATACTTTTCTATCAGGGTGTTTGCGTCCCCTGCCGTATATGTTTTTACCAGTGTTGCGCTAACCAGCTTTCCCGCATAAGTGTCGGAATCGCTGTCTCCATCACCGCCGGATGATGAACATCCCATGAAAAAGACAAGAGGCAACAGCATTAAAATCAGAGCTGTGTTAGAAAATTTCCAGATACTTTTCATCGGCATTTAGAACCTCCAAAAATTTATTTTTGACAGATAAACAGTTTTTAATGGTGATAGACTAAAATCCTTTACAAATGGAAGACGGGAACATAGATACCGCCGTCTATGACTTCCCATTTCCGTTATAATCCCTCACAATCTTAATAAACACCACAAAAACAGCAACCTTAATGTTTCGGGTTAAGGCAGTGCACGGGCTATAAAACAGTAATATCATTCACTTAATGGAGCATACCGCATAAGTGTTTCAAAGCCTACAGCCCAGCCCCTGCGCTCATTAACGCAATGAATGGAGGACAGCATATCTCTGGCAACCACCGGTTTGGACCAGGTTCTTCCGCCATCCCTTGACCTGGAGATACCGCCCTTTGCTCCTTCACAAGTTCCCGCGGTCCAGCCGTTCATATTATCTGTAAAATATATATCATATGCTACTACCATGTCTTCAATAAAATGTAAAGATTCATCCCAGGTTTCTCCCCCGTCTATGGTCCTTAAGGGATTTCTTTCCACAGCAATCCATCCGTGCATGCTGTCGGTAAAATAGATTGAATTACACAGCAAAGAAATATCCCTGGAGTTCCAGATAGTACCTCCGTCAGTTGTTTTAATAAGGCACGAGAATCCCGTGACCCACCCGATCAAGTTCTCTGTAAAGTAAACTGCGCTTAAATTAGATGCACCATCATAAACATATGGAGCACTCCAGGAAGCTCCTCCGTCTGTTGTTTTTATGATTGCCCCGCGATTAGGAGCTTGAGTCATGCCAACTGCCCATCCTGTCTGATTATCGATAAAATACACTGAATTCAGAGCGTATATTTCATCAATAATATACGGAGCGCCCCAGGTAGCTCCCCCGTCAGTTGTTTTTACAATTACTCCCCGGGTAGTGGGAGCTAGTGTTTCGCCTACAACCCATCCCGTCTGGTTGTCTATGAAATGCAACCTGCGAAAGAGCCTTGTGCCGTTGATATCCTGTGGAGCACCCCAGGTTTTCCCTCCGTCAATTGTTTTTATTATCATCCCTTCGAAGGTCACGCGGTTCTGCCCGGCAATCCATCCGTTTAAGGTATCGACAAAATATACACCAATTAACCAGTGATCCTTCAAGAATTGTTCATGCCACCGGTACAAAACAATATTTTCCGTGTTTTCTCCTAACTCTAACTTGACTTTCTTTATCTCCTCCAGTCCTTCGTATGTAACAGTAAGGACATAGTCTCCAGCAGAGAGGTTTTCTAATGTAACACTTCCCGCTTCACGGCAAGTCTTTGTACTGCCATTTTCGTTTGAATCTGTAGGAGTAAGTTCTGCTGTAAAGTTAGTAACAGGATGAGTCATAGCCTCATTCTGCCATGCATAAACCGTTAATTGTGCCGAGGGGGTCCCGAAATCTATAGTCAGATTATCTCCATCGGTGACAGTGAATCGCTGGCCGCTCAGAAGAGTTTCCCCCATCCACGCTTCTATTCGATAACCACCGCCAGATTGTACGGTAAATGAATACTGCCCCCCGTCCCGGGTGGTGTATTCCTGAACCGCACCATACTTGTGCGAAGCGCATGCCTGGGGAGTTAATCTGACTCTTAGCCCATCCAGGGGAGTCAATATGACTCTTGCCCCGTCCAGGGGTAGCCCCACGGAGTCATAGACCACACCGCTTATGGTGGAGGGAGTGGGCGTAACAGTGGGTGTGACAGTTGGGGTGGGTGTAATTGTGGGACAAGGTGTAACTGTTGGGCAGGGTGTAATTGTGGGGGTAGGTGTAGATAACACTGTTGAGGAGCCGGCTCCGGAGCAACCGCAAACGTATGCAAAAAGAGCCGGGAGAACAAATATTAAGGCTAATAAGTATAGTCTCTTCATCGGAGTCTCCAATATTGTTTCATTTGAGACATAAGCCGAACATTCCAATAGCTATACTCCGCGTAATTTAGTTTGTCATCATTTTACGGAACGGCGCTATCATACTTCTCAGGGACGCCGGATTGCCCTGAAAACGATTGAATCTCCTGA
>JAIORV010000122.1 GCA_021107945.1 Vulcanimicrobiota bacterium
CCCCCGGATAAATCCGGGGGTTAATCTCATGGGAGGTTTAAAAACCTCCGCTACCATGAATAGAGGTGAGAAATGGGAGGTGGGAATCGAGAGTTAGGAGGTGGAAGGTGGGAATCGAGAATCAGAAAATTAGATCCTGCCTCCGACATCCGTTCTCCGTTCTCCGTTCTCTGTTCTCCGTTCTCCTTTGTGGTCTTTGTGGTCTTTGTGGTCTTTGCGGTCTTTGCGGTAAATAAAACAAATCCGCCATCCGTTCTCCGACCTCTGTAATCCGTTTTCTTTAACGGGAAGACGCTGAAGCGTCTGGAGTGTTAAAGGGTAGTGCGCTCCTTGTTCCCCCGGATAAATCCGGGGGTTAATCTCATGGGAGGTTTAAAAACCTCCGCTACCGGAATTGAGGTGAGAAGAGGTTTGAAAACCTCCGCTACCCGACCTTCGGACTCCGTTATCCATCATTTTCTCCGTGTTCTTCGTGGCTTCGTGGTGAAAAACCGCCTTCCGGCCTCCGCTATCCATCATTTTCTCCGTGTTCTTCGTGGCTTCGTGGTGAATAAACAAATCCGCTATCCGTTCTCCTTTGTGGTCTTCGTGGTGAATAAAACAAATCCGCCATCCCTCATTTGGCCTCCATTATCCATTATCCCTTTTCCGTTATCCGGCCTCCATTATCCTTTTTCCCCTTTCCCCTTTCCCATTTCCCTTTTCCGTTATCCCGTTTCCCCTTTCCCCTTTCCCACTTCTAAATAGCTACATTACTGATGTTTAAATGAATTAAAATCATTGATACATCGGTGCGGGTTACTCCTGATATTCTTGTTGCCTGACCTATAGAAACGGGGCGGATGTGTTTTAGCTTTTCCCGGGCTTCGTTTGATATTACCCTTATTTTATCGTAATCAACACTTTCCGGGATCCTGATTTTCTCCATTTTTTGAAACTTCTTTATCTGTTGCTCCTGACGCTTTATATACCCCTCATATTTGACCTTTATCTGAACTTCTTCCATTTCTTCGTCGGTCAGAGGCATCTGCGGGGGGTATATCTCCTTGAGCATATCATAAGTGATCTCGGGGCGTTTGAGGAGATCTCGAAATATAACTCCCGGCGATATGTTGGACTTGAGTCTCTCGGACAACTCCCCGGACTCGGACCCCCTGATGCGCCTTTCTGAAAGTCTGTCTATCTCGTTCTCAATATTTTCCATTTTCTTTTTAAATTTTTCATATCTCTCTTCTGAAATCAATCCCAATTTGTGACCCAGAGGAGTGAGTCGCTCATCGGCGTTATCCTGTCTCAAACTCAGCCGATATTCACATCTTGAGGTCAACATCCGGTAAGGCTCATTAGTCCCAAGTGTTACAAGGTCATCAATGAGGACACCGGCATACGCTTTATCGCGGGTAAGCACGACAGGCTCCTTATTGTCAAGTTTTCGAACTGCGTTTATTGCGGCAATCAAACCCTGCGCACCGGCCTCCTCGTATCCCGATGTGCCGTTTATTTGTCCTGCAAGGTAGAGATTTTTTACTTTTCTTGTCTCAAGCCAGGGGTATAGTTGAGTGGGATTGACAAAGTCGTATTCTATCGCATATCCGGGTCTCATTATTTCCACTTTTTCAAGCCCGGTTACGGTACGGAGGTAATCTTTCTGAACATCCACGGGCAAGCTGGTGGAAAGTCCCTGGACATATACTTCCAGTGTGTTCCCCCCCTCCGGCTCCAGGAAGACCTGGTGAGTATCCTTTTCAGGGAAGCGAACTATTTTTGTTTCTATTGACGGGCAATACCTGGGGCCGACTCCGGTTATCTTTGCATCATCGCCATAAAGAGGCGATCTGTGGAGGTTCGACAGGATGATATCTTTTGTTCTGCTATTTGTGTATGTAAGGTAGCATGCTTCCTGTCCGGGTTTCACAATCTTCGGTGAATCAAACGAAAATGTGAGGGCTTCATCGGATGGATATTGCGGAGTTGTCAGGGAATAATCTATTGTTCTCCTGTCAACTCGTGGCACGGTTCCTGTTTTCAACCTGTCAATTTTAAGCCCCAGTTTCACGAGGGAATCCGAAAGCTCATTGGACGGGAACTCTCCAAGTCTGCCCGCGGGATAGGAGACATCACCGATATAAATCATACCCTTCAGGAACGTCCCGGTTGTAATTATCACGGCCCTGCCCATATATTCCCATCCGTGGTTGGTTCTGACACCTCTGACCCTGTCGCCGTCGGTCAGAATCTCCACAACCATTTCCTGCTTCGTGTCAAGATTCTCCTGGTTCTCCATAATCCACTTCATTCCGAACTGATAATCCCTTTTCTCCGCCTGGGCTCTCAATGCCTGTACCGCCGGGCCTTTACCGGTGTTTAACATCCTAATATGAATATGTGTTTTATCAATAAGCTTCGCCATTTCACCGCCCAGGGCGTCTATCTCCCGACAGAGATGCCCCTTTGCGGGCCCCCCGATTGACGGACTACATGGCATAAGCGCAGTTGTGTCGAGATTAATTGTGATGCACAGGGTTTTTGCTCCCATTCTCGCACTGGCAAGAGCTGCCTCTGCTCCGGCATGCCCCGCGCCCACAACAATTATGTCATATTCTTTATCATATATCATAAAATCACCGGAGTTACTTTTATCTGAATGAACCTTTAAATCCTTTGTTTTATTCCAAAAATGCTTTTTGATATTATTTGCGTGGAAACCCTTTCCCAGCTATTGCCCTCCAAAGACCAATTCCGGCATTCCTTAGAGAGAAGCCACTGAAGTGGCTAAAAAAGTAAAGGGGGTGGGATTCCTTTCTTTCCCCCGGTTGAAACCGGGGGTTATTCTAATAGGACAAATCGGGGGGTATTATCGGGGGTATTATCGGGGGTATTATCGGGGGTATTATCGGGGGTATTATCATGGGAGGTTTATGGTTGACCTGATAAATTATATCCGAAATCCTCTGCGAACCCTGAAAAGAAGTTCAGGGCAGGCTTCTGCGTTGAATTTAAAAACTTTATCCCCATCTATCCAGATGTTCTTGATACAATTTTGTCAAATATGAATTTGAAGCCGAATACAACAACAAATAAAACAAAGCTACAACCAACAATGGTGGGGCCTGTCGGGAGATCCATCTGAACCGAGATCATACACCCCGCAAGTGATGCTATTATCGCCGCAATTCCGGAAATAACAAGGTTGGATCGCATACTGTTTGCAATGGACAGCGCAGTCACGGCCGGCAGGAGAAGGAAGGCGAATGTGAGGAGAACTCCCGCCACCTTGATTGATACAGCAACCACCAGTCCCAGGGTTAGGTAGAAAAGGAAATTCCAGAATCCCGATTTTATGCCCAGCGTGCTTGCCATCTCGGAATCGAATGAAACAAAAAGGAATTGCTTGTAAAAAAGTCCATGTACTGCGGCGACAGGGAGGAAAACATAGAGCAGGCTCATAATATCATTCCCGGTTGCGCCCAGGATATTTCCCCTTATGAGATGGAGTTTGTGTGCCTCACCATGCGCCGCCTTTGCGAGTATCAGGATGGAAAATGCCCATGCGGCGGCGAAGCCTATCCCTATGATTGCTTCCGTGGGAAGTCTTTTTCCACCGTACCGGGGAGCGAAAATAGTCACCCCGATTATGGTAAACAGGAGCGCAAACATCATGGGATCCTTATCGAAAAACTCGGCGGTTGCCACACCAAGGGCGGAAATCTGCGCAAGAGCAATTCCCACGAAGACAATCCTTCTCAAAACCACAAATACGCCCAGGTATGAGCAGACAATACCTATTAACGCGCTTGATATGAGGGCGAATCTCATGAATTCTTCCTGTAATATTTCGAACATGATATTATCCTTTTTTGTAACTATTCACCGCAGAGAACGCAGAGGACACTGAAACAAGTTCAGTGCAGGCGCAGAATTTTAAATGAAGTTAACACTTCAGACAATTATTAATTCCATTAAATTTGGGTAGAGGCTGGTCTCCTGACCAGCCTAAAACGTTGTGAAATCAAGGTTTAGAAATCCCCCAAAAAAGGGGCTGAATAGTTACCCTTTTCATAAGATATAAGCTGTTTCCAATAAATGTCTTCTTTTTTGACTCTCCCCTCAAAGAGGGGGGGCATATAAGAGATGGAAATTGGACAAAACTTAACAGAAACAGCCTGGTAAATAATTCATCTCGCCACAACATGGCACTGATTATGGGCATCATGGAAAACACCCACCTCTCCGCCGTATGTGGCTGACAATGCATCGGAAGTAAGTACCTCGGAGACTTTTCCCTGTAATATATGCTCGTTTAAAAGCACAAGCTTATTCGCGCGGTTTGCCACAAGGTTCAGGAGATGTGTAACCATAATCACGGTGATTCCCTTGCCGTTCAGTTCGCTGATCAGATCCATTGTCGATTTTTCCGCCCTGATGTCCATGCCGTTCGTCGGTTCATCCAGGATAAGTATATCAGGTTGAGTCGCAAGTGCCCTCGCAATAAGAGTTCTTTGCTTCTGTCCTCCCGACAGCGACCTGAAGAGCTTGTCGGCAATATCCGAGATTCCCACCATTTCCAGCGCAGACTGAACCGCCTCCCTGTCGGACTTTCCCGGGGGAAATATCGCCGAGCATAATGGAAACCGGCTCATCATCACGATGTCCCTGGCGGTAAGTGGAAACATCTCATCCACTTTCTCCCTCTGGGGAACATACCCGTACCTGTGATTTTTGTGATGAATTATATGCCCCTCAATGGGTTTTATGAGGCCGAGGATTGCTTTTAAAAGCGTCGTTTTGCCGGCTCCGTTGGGACCCACAACGCCGAGAAAATCCTTTTCATACACGGTAAGGTTAATTTCAGGCAAAACCGCCTTACCTCCATAACCCAGCAACACATTTCTAAATTCAAGAAGTCTTTTCATGTCAATTATCTCCCTGCGCCCACCGCTCTTGCAGCATTGGTGAGTCTTGAGATTATGATATTAAACATATCGATATAATTATCCGCGCCTTTCACCGCTCCGGGCATCAGGGGTAAAACAACCTGCCTTGCGCCGGTTTGCCTGCATATCATGTCGGGAATTTTCGATTCGAAATATGGCGCCCTTATGAGTATTTTTACATTGTGGGCTTTCATTGCCTTGATAAGTTTCGAAATATGGGCGGGAGACGGTGCAATCCCGGGCTTTGGCTCCACATAACCGATAACTTTCAGCCCGAACCTTTTTGAAAGATAACTCCAGTTCTTATGATATGTTACCACTTTCAATCCCTTATAAGGCCTCATCGCCTTCAGCCACCCTATCTGCGCCCTTATAAGCTTCTTTACATAAGCTTTCAGTCTTTTGTTGTAGTATCCGGCGTTTGCAGGATCCTTTTTCTTAAAAGCTTTCGCTATATTCTTCGCTACGATAATTGCATTGTTGGGATCCGTGAGGTAATGCGGATTTCCAAGGGGATGCACATCACCCATACTTCTGTCGATCCTTGTGGAAGGTACTTCAACAGGCCTGATTCCACTTGAACAGTCGATATAACCTGACGCTCCCTTCATGATCCTCGGATTTCTTGCGCCTCGCTCCAGTACCGGAGACCATCCTATCTCAAGGTCAAGTCCTGCCACAAGGTAGAGATCTGCCTTTCGAAGCTTCAGCATGTGCGAAGGCTTTGCTTCTACAAAGTGGGGATCCTGAAAGCCCTTCGCGATGGAGACAACTTTCACCTTGTCACCGCCGATATTCCCTGCGATATCCGCAAGGTCAGGCGTTGTTGTAACCACATATATTTTAGCATGTGCGGATGTTATCCCGGTTATTGCAAACAAAAGGACAAACATCAAAGCTATAAATAGATTAAATGATTTCATAGATATGTTTCGCTTCATTCTCATTATCATTCTCATCATCCTTTCCGAGTTTTTCGAGTTAGTTTTTATTAATCGTCCTTTAAGTCGCTGAAGCGACTTGAGGAATGTTAAACTGCACTTTAGCCGCTTCAGCGGCATTTACACGATAAAAATATTTGCCGGAACATTGACATACAAATATTCCAACATCAATCATCATCCATAACTTCAATCAAAATGTGATCCCTGATGTTTTCTTTTATGATGCCTGCAAGAGTCGGAGTCATGGTATCACTTATGCAATAGATTCCGTCTTCAATATTTGCGCCGGAGATATCGACGCCGTCAAGCCAGTGATCCACTTCAAGGACGATCTTCACCCTTTTGTAATATCCCGTGGCAAGCTCAAGTCCAATATGTTCAAGGGCAATGGATTCATCCATATTCAAGCTGACATGAAACGGGTATTCAACTCCGCCTTTATTAGCCGTTCCCTCGAGGTTAACGGTTTCTTGTTGATTATCTTGAGAAACGGTCAAGCTCAAATTGGAATATACCCCCGGGTTTGTATTTTCAAACCCCAGGTCAAAAAGTGATTCAAGCAGGTTAATTGCAAATGTGCCGTGGAAGTGACATTCGCCGGCCTCATCAACTTCCTCGTGGCGCATTGTATGGGCGTGCTGATGATCATCCTCATGCTCATGCTCCTCACTATCGCTTGAGATGACGATATCGGAGATAAGAATCTGTCCCCTGTTTATGATTATCGAATAATTTTCATCGGTGGTAAAATGCCCGGATCCTTCAGGGGAAATATAAAGGTTGATTTGCGAGGTGTTTGTATATTCCGGTTGCTCGTCTTCCCGGGAGTTACCGCAGGAGCAGGCAAAAAGAAGTGCGGCGCAAATTATCAAGGCCATGATATGGCGAATATATTTCATTGGAATATTTCATCCTTTCTATTTGATTAATGTTTCGGGGAAGTCGCTGAAGCGACTGAAGCAGTAAAGGGTTGAGCTCCTTTCATCCCATCGGATAAATCAGGGTTATTCTCATGGGAGGTTTAAAAACCTCCGCTACCATTAAATTGAAATGAGAGGTGAGAAACGAGAAGCGGGAAAAGCTATTCTAAAACTTATGCGCTCCGTGAGGTCCTAACAGGAAGTTCATCTGGAAAAGCCATTCCGTGATGGGATAGGCGAAATTTCTGTCGGTTTTTTTGTATTGGAGTCTCATATATGAAAATTCCGTTGGGTAATAAGTAAGCATTCCACTTATTGCATTCTCATGGGTGTTGATAAGGTCGGGGAATTCCGAGTAATCGTATCTCGCCCCAACATACCAGTTCCTGTTTAGCTGATACTGACCGAATGCATAATATCCGTTTGTCCTGACCTGTCTGTCGGGATTTTCACGGTCGCTCCATAAATACTCGCCCCGCAGCAGAAATGAATGATACTTCCCTCTCCTCAGGGGTTTCCACCTGTATGTCAGGTCAATACCCTGAATCTGTGTCAACCTTGTGGCGGCCTTATCATTAAACCCGCGAAGGTGGGAGTACCCAAGCTCAATATTTGATGAATCGTTGAGGTCAGAGTAAAGCCTGACGTGCCCGTTATACAGGACTTTTCCCGATTTTCCGCCGGTAAATGATGAGGAGTTTTCATCGTTCATGGTCTCAAGTATCGCCTCACCATACACTTTTCCCAGGGGTATCATAGCGCTTGCCGACATCCCCGTTCCGCCCATTCCCTCATGTCCCAGGTAATTTTTCACAAAGAGGGGCTTATCAACATATGGTCGGTCGTGCTGGTGCATTGTGTTGTCCTTGCCGAATGCCGTGAAGAATTTTCCGGTCTTGAGTTGAAGTCCCAGTGGTATCCTATAGAATGTGGTGTATGCTTCTTCCACGTGAACTTCAGTATGATCGCCATGTTTGTGAAGACCGATAAATGCGTCGAATCGGCTCCACGGGTCAATATTCCCCTGGAATCCAATCTCAACCTCCCTGAGGTTAAACGGACTTCCACCTTCAATATTCTTGTTATGATTTATACGCCATACCATGTCGGCGTTGATGCTGATATCCGGATTAAATACATTTCCCGTTTGCCTGCCGGTGGGGCGAGGCGCGGCTTCACCTTCCTCTTCTTCTCCCATTTCTTTTTGCAGTTGCTTTAATAGTGCCTCGTCATCTTGCGCAGGCGGTGTTTCCTGTAGCGACGGAGACGCGATGGGTAATGGAGAGGTTGTGGGCGCAGGTATTTCCCCGGGAACAGGCTTTTTGCCCTTTTGTTTTTTTAGATCTTCAAGCTCTTTTTTCATCTTTAGATACTGATTTTGCAGATCCTGGATCTGCTTTTCCATTTTTTCGATTTTATCCGATGATTGTGTTTTTTGAGCTTTCTTTTTTTGTGCTTTCTTTTCGTCCGCACTCGCAATATGAATAATATTTAAAAGTAATGAGAATACCAATAGAACAGTAATAAGAAATTTTTTCAAAATAGGGCCTCCTTATTGAGTTAAAAATTGTATATTTTTACAATAAGGAGGTATGGGGAGGAGCCCTTGAAAAGGGGAGAGCTACTTTTGTATTTGAAATATAAGATTTGGGTGAATGAGTGATATCGAAAATCGGTATTGTATTAACAATAAGACAAAAGATAGTTCCGGTTTTCAGCATCTGCGTTTTGAATTTCAGACTGCATACGGGGCAATCTTCCTCGTTTTCATATTTCTCTATCCTCTGAGGAACTTGAGGAAGCTCTCCGATTGTTTTTATCCTTGCCTGGTATTCCTCAATATGGTTATGCCCACTGGTTATGGATATGACAAAGGCAAAAAGCAAAACGAGCAGGACGGAGGTTGCCCTGTGTAACAATAGATATTTATTTTTTTTCCATTTTGCCATTATTAATAGATTCTATTCCTTGTGATATCTTGATATGGTTGTTTTTTTGCCCATCCGATAAACCAACAACGAACCAGGAAATTATTCCCTTGGTATTATTGATAAAGACCAAAACTCCTTTTAACATTTTATAAAATCGGATTACTCGCCCGATAATTGCCGGCGGCGATTGGGCGTATGTGTATGAGTAGGCCGTTTGTATCAGAATAAATACTACAACTTTTAACTGTGCGGTCTTTGCGGTGAAAGAAAATCAACAATTACCAATTCATGATAAAATGTCCTTCAGGCTTTTTGCAACTTCCTCATGTTTGAGAATATTATCAACCAGTCCATTCTTGAAGAGAGGGGATAGGGATTCTTCTTTCTTTGCCATTCTATAATACTCCGGGTCAATCATTATCGCCCTTTTGAGAAATTTGATTGAATTCCCAAAATTCTTTGTGGCACAGTTTATTACAGAGAGATAATAAAGTGTACCCGGATCCCTCTCGTCCATTCCCAATGCTCTTTCAAGGTGTTTGCGCGCCTGTTTCATATCCCCCGTTTTAATATAATTAACTCCGATTTCACGGGGATATGCCGCCCTGTCGGGGTAAATTTTCGAGAGTGATTCATACGTTTCAACAGAGAGGTTATATTCCCCCAACAGATTATAGATTTCCGCGATGTTTTCTTCAAGTTTTGTTCTCTTCGTTGGCTCATGCTTTTTCCGGATCAACTCCCTTGCCTCCAGGTAATTTCCAAGGGCTGAATCCGGTTTCCCCACTTCTCTCAAGGCATCTCCCAGGATCGCAAAATTTTTCCAGTCCGATGGATCTTCGTCCTTTTTCTTTTCCAGGATCCTGACGGCTTCTTCGAACCACTTTTGTGATAGTTCCGATTCTTCAAGTCTCTTGTAAGCTTTTCCCAGGCGATGTCGGAGTTCGGGAAATTTCTCACTCTTGTCGCTTTCCACGATTTCCTTCAGTGTTTTAATGTAATCATGGATCCTGCCCAGGTTCATGGATATCATCTCATAGCTGTCGATAAAATAGGACGGGGAGTGTTTCACACCGATGTATGTGTATTTATAAGCTTCCCCATATTTCTCCATCCCTATCAGGCAGCCTGTGAGGGCAAGGAGATACCTCTCGTTTTCGGGAAAAATATCCAGTGCACGCCCCAGGTGGAATTCCGCCGAGTCAAAATCCTTCTCTTCAAGGTAGATATTTCCCACGGCATAATGATACTCCGGCTCCTCGGGGTATGTCTTGACGGCATTCTTGTAATATTCTAAAGCGATCCCGGTGTCCCCGGCATCTCTGAGATCCTCTCCCCTGAGAAATTGCTTTTCTGCGGACTTTGCCCGGTCATAATCTTTCCGGGCTTTTTCAAGAGCCGACTTGTCATCGATTTTTTCAAGGGTTTTAAACAGGAGTCTCCACAGGGGATGACGGGAATTCTTTTTTATCACTGCAAGTATCTCCCGCCGCGCCAGGTCATATTTTCCCTCTTCGTAATGCAGGAAAGACAAACCCTCTCTTGCATCGAATTCTTCATAAATAGAAACAAGGTCATATCTCCGGGTTTCCACGGCTTTCTGATATTGCTTTATTGCGAGATCTTTTCTTCCCGACAACCTGTGACAATCTCCCAGGAGGTTATGATAATGAGGATTTTCCGGGTCCCTGCGAATCAGCTTTCTAAATAACTTTGCCGCCTCATCGAACCTGCCTGTTTCCGTCAGAATATGCCCCTTTTTTTCAATAAACTCGTTGTTTTTTTCTTCTTTTTCCAGCACCTTTTCCGTGACAAACAAAGCTTTTTCGTTCAAGTTTCTTTTCATCAGGATATCAATCAATTCCGAGAGAACTCCCCGATCTTTCCGTCCGGTGGATTCAAGCGCGAGATCGGTAATCTCCCGAAAATTATCGACTATTTCCATATCCTTATATGTCCTTAAACCGACATGCAGGACATCGAAAGATTCAGTTGTATTTTTCACTTCCCGGCACATTTTACTTTTACTTTTCTCCTATTCACCGCAAAGACCACAAAGGGAAATTAGAAGTTAGAAGTTGGAAGATGGATCCAATTTCCAACCTCTTATTTCTAATATCTATTTTGTATGTGCTTCTATGCAAGCACCTATAATTTTATGTGATAACTCATTTATATATATCTTTGCGTTCTTTGCTTCTTTGCGGTTTATTTTAATTACTCCTTATAGAATGACAAGCATTTCAGGGGGCTGAATAATTACACCTTTTTAAATTCATTCCCGGAGTCCCTCATTTTTCCTGTTAAGAAATTTGGGTTCCTCCCTCTTCTTGATATCCTGTTTTCTTCTTGCCCTGGATGTCATACCTGACACATAATTTATGCCAAGGTCAATGTAGTTAATAAGCTTGGCGGGATTCAACCCTATCAGTTTTTTAAGATATGCCTGCGCCTTGTTCCTCCGGTTGGATTTCTGATAGATATCCACCATGTGATCATACAATTCTTCCAGGTCACATCCCTTCATCTTTTCCGCAATCTTGTAAAACTTCTCCGCCTCTCTGTAATTTTTGAGTTTACTATAGCAATTACCCAGGTCAATATATAAACCCCAGTCCTCAGGGAAATTCTTCGCTTTTTTAATATATGATATCAATGCTTTTTGGTACCACTCTTCCGCCTCTTCAAAGCCGTTTACCGCCTCGTGAAGCATGCCCAGAACATATCTGAGGTGAGGATGTTCCCCATGAATGTCGTTTTCCGCCGCAGAAGTGAGGATGCCAATAACCTCTTCTTCCCTGTCAAGTTTTGACGCGAGAGAGCGTAAGAGGTAAATATTTGATCCAGGCTCCATATTTGTCGCCTTTATTGCCGTTTCGTATGCCTCCTTGTATTTACCCTGTCGTTTCAGGCACAGAATAAGCTTTGAGACATAAATTTCCTGGTCAGGATCGATTTCAATCGCCTTTTTAAAATAAAGCTCCGCCTTTGAATACCATTTTTTATGTTTCATGAGGATATTCCCGACCTGCACGTTAATAAGCGCATCATCCGGGAATATTTCCAGTCCCTCCCTGTAATGCTTCAGGGCAAGCGAATATTTATAATCTTTCTCGTAGTCAAATCCCTTGTTAAAATATACTTTCGCTCTCATATACCGCGCAAAATCATCTTTCGCCTTTTGAAGCGATTCTCTCTTTCCGGTTTTATGAAGGGTGGCAAAGTACATTGACCATACATCCTGTTCATTGTCGCTTCTCAGGAGATATTCGAGCATAGCCTCGGCTTGCTCGAAACGATCTGTTTTCAGGTATATTTCAGCCAGCCTGTGATATGCCATCTGTTTAATCCTGTTGCTTTTAAAGTCATAACGGGAAGTTCCGACCAATTTGAGCAGGATCCGCTCTTCTTCCCGAAAATCCCCTGCTTTTCTTTCGATTTTGGCTTTTTGCAAATAAAATGAAATATCCGCAGGATTCTCGTCGAGGTATTGATCGACAATCTTCCGGGCGGTATCATTTTCTTTTAGTGCCAGGTACTCCTCCACTTGAAGCTTGATAATAGCGGGATCGCCCCGGTAGCGTGAAAGAGCGCGGTATATAACAACAGACGCCTTTCTATATTCCTTCTTGCCCAATAGAATCCTGATCATATTGAGAAATTGCGATTTGTTTTTTAGTCCCCTGGGTTGTTCCGTAATCGTTTTAAGGATATCGTCAAAAAACGCGATTATTTCATCTCCTGAATATATGATTCCGTCCACCTGAACTCTTATGGGTTTTCCGGGGTCCGGACCACTGAATTGGGTCTTCATTGCTCTTGCGCCCCCTTGCTTTCGTTATTTGCCTGGTTTTCATCTTTCGGTTGCTCTTCTTGATCCGTGGCAGGCTCTTTCTCTACCGATTCTTCACCGGAAGTCTCTTTCTCACCTGCGCCCGGATCCTCTTCCTTGCCCGCCATGACCATGGGCATAGGCTCCTTGCTGATATTCTTTAACTCTTCCAATTTCCCCCTGCTTTCTTTAAATGCCTGCCTTATTCTCCTCAGAAGAAATATTACCAACATAAGAATCAATACCAGGAAAATCAGCAAAAAAATTTGAGATACTATCAAAATTTGTCCTCCATTATAAGCCCTGTTAGTATCTATTCACTCACCTGTTGCACTTCTTTTTTCCGGGTTTCGCCCGTAAGCCTGGCGACAACCACCGTGCCGAATGAGTCGCCGAGCACATTCACTGTTGTTCGGCACATATCAAGAATGCTATCCACAGCTAGTATCAGTCCGATGCCCTCCACCGGGAGGTTTACCGATTTCAGCACTATCACAATGGTGAATAGTCCCGCCTGTGGTATTCCCGCCGCCCCGACGGCGGCAAGTATCGCCACTATAAAAATCGTCAACTGCTCTGTAATGGTGAGGTTCAATCCGTATGCCTGGGCGATGAATATTGCGGCAACTGCTTCATACAGTGCGGTTCCGTCCATATTTATCGTTGCACCGAGGGGTAAGACGAAATTTGCGATTCGTCGTGGAACACCAAGGTTTTCCGTGCAGTCCCGGATATTGACGGGCAGAGTCGCCGAGGATGACGAGGTCGAGAATGCCGTCGCCATTGTGTCTCCCAATCCCTCGAATGCTTTCAAGGGATTCATCTTGCCCAACAACCACAGTACAGCCGGCAAAATTATAAGCAGGTGTATTCCCAATCCCGTTAGAACAGTCGCCATATACTTCGCAAGGGGAGAGATAACGCCGAGTCCGAATTGCCCAAAAGCCCTGGCTATCAGGAAAAGTACGCCCAGGGGCAGGAAAAAGAGTATCCACTTGACGATCAAATTTATTACATGATTGAGGTCATGCAACAATTTGAGGATGGTACGACATTTTTCCCCAAGCATTCCTATTGCCGCTCCAAGGATTATCCCAAAAAAGACTATCTGAAGAATGTCGGGGTTCGCAAGGGCTTCGAATATATTATCAGGAACAATTTTTATTACGGCGTCAAGAAGGGATGTGCTGATTCCTGGGGTTGTGGCGGCAAAGGTTGTTATATTCAGAGAGGTGTTAACTCCAGGCTTAATTACGTTTACCAGAATCATCCCCAGAATAACTGCGAGAGATGTTGTGCCCATGAAGTACAAAATCGTAACCACGCCGATTTTTCTCAATTTGCGCAGATCCCCCAACTCGGCAACCGCGAGGGTTATGGATACGAAGATCAGGGGTATTACAATCATTCGAATGAGACGAAGGAATATCTCACCCGCAGTATTACAAAAAATGAACATATACCTGCCGATTTTTGCCGAAGGATGCTGCATATAATAAGCCGCTTTTACCCATGAAGGTGATGTGGGACAGATATCTCCGATAAGTGAATGTATTATTACACCAAGAATGAAACCGGCGACCAGTCCAATTGCTATTTTATGACCGAATTTCAAAATATTCCTCCCGTATCACAGAATCCCCTCATTCTATAAAGATCAATTCGTCGTATTCTTGTGAAACTCCTACGATTGAAGCATATTTGTTTCATGTTAATCTTTCATGCTTTCAAAAGGGCAAAGTGAAAGGATTTTGCATCATTGAAATGAATGGATGACGGAGAACGGATAACAGAGGCCAGATGCCGGAAATCAGAAACCAGAACTGTAGGAGGGACGTCCTCGTCCCGATAAACGGAGAACTTTTCCCCGGAACATATAAAACGGAGGTATTACTTAATGAACAAATTAAATCATATCGGTATTGCCGTAAACGATCTAAAAAAAGCGACTGATGTTTATAAGACGTTTTTAAAAGACGTGGAGATAGAATATGAGGAAGTGGCTTCGCAGAAAGTGAAAGTAGCTATTTTGCCCCTGGGAGAATCCAGCCTTGAGTTTCTTGAACCTACGCAGGATGACAGCCCCATTGCAAAGTTCCTTCAAAAAAGGGGGCAGGGAATACATCACATGTGCATCGAGGTTGATGACATAGAAGAGGCATTGAAATCCCTCGAAGAAAACGGATACAGACTTATCGACAAGAAGCCCCGTGAAGGCGCCATGGGAATGAAAGTCGCTTTCATACACCCAAAAAGCACTGATGGTGTATTGCTGGAGTTAAGCCAGAAGGTGGAGTAAGGAGACTATTCACCGCAGAGGGCGCGGAGACTTAGCTGAGACTTAAATGAAGCACTCGCATTATGCAAATGTGAATTTCTTGAGAAGTAATAGGATTTATTTCAAGCGCCTTAAGGTGATAACAGGCGTTTTTTAGGTGATAACAGGCATTATCAGGGGTTTAATCGAAAAGTCCGTCGTTCTGTAAGGAGGAATTTAGAATAAACCGCAAAGGCTTTTAATCCTCTGCAGTCTTTGCGGTGAAAATATACAAATATGAAATCATTAAAAAAAGTCGGAATATTATTTCTATTGCTGATTGTCGGTTGGATTGCCATTATACTTGTGCTTTCCCTGTTTTTCAGGATCAACCCCCTTGATTTTTTTTCACATTCAAGAACCAATATATTCCTTAATGTTGTGTTCTTTATACTCTTATATGGTCTTGTAATGTCGCTTATTCATTTCAAGTTGAAAAACGAGGGAAGAGGAGGACTCAAGGGACTGGGTCTTTCGCCCGGCAAATATGGGTATGAAAAAATTTTTATTGGAGTTCTCGTATTTTTCCTGGCTTTTTCTACATATTCCCTTATCCTTGTGTTGTCGGGAGCCGCTTCTTTTAAATGTCCGGGGGTCGGAAAATTTGTTTTAGGAATTCTATCAGCGATTTTATTTGGCTTCCTGATTTCATTCATTGAGGAGATCCTTTTCAGGGGGTATATTTTCCAGACTTTGATGAAGGATTTTTCGATACCGGCAGCTTTGCTCCTGACCAATGTTCCGTTTGCTCTGCTACATATTTTCAGATCAGGAAGCTTCACTTTCAAGCTGATGATTTTCCTGGGGATACTTACACTGGGAACGGTGCTGTCTTATCTTTACCTGTCGTCTGAAAGCCTATGGATGTGCGTTGGCGCTCATGGTTCGCTTGTGGCATGCATGTATATGTTTTCCACCTTTTTGAGTATAAACAAAGAAATTTATTCAAAGCAGCCGATAATATGGGGGATGAGGGAAATACCGGTTGCGGGTGTTGCAGGAATTGCACTTATTCTTTTTGCTACAATTGCTATGGTCATTATATTGCGCAGGGCTCGTTCGGGTATTTGATTCACGCCACATCTTCCCTCCGGACGGCGTTCTCATTTAGCTTGACCGCTGTGCCGTAAACCATGAGTTCGGCGGCGCTCCCCACGACACTTGTGGTCATATAGCGAACATTGATTATTGCATCCGCCCCCATCTCCACTGCCTGTGCGGTCATTCTGTCGGTAGCCGTCTTCCGGGCGCTTCCCATCATCTGCGTGTATTCTGTCAATTCGCCGCCAAGAATCAATCGCATTATGGCGGACAAATCATTCCCCAGCCAGATGGCGAATACGGTATGTCCCTGAACCAGTCCCAATGCTTCAGTAATTTCCCTTCCGGGTATTTTGGGGGAATTTTGCAGTAAGATCCGACCTTGTAATTCAGCAGGTGAAGCTTCCTTTTTCGACGGTTTTATTTTCGCCTGTTCAATGGCTATAGTAAGCATAACCAACAGGATACCGCCCATAAGACAGAAAAATGCTATCCTGAGCCACCAGGGTATGACGGGATCCGTCGAAGTCATCAAGTACCAGGGAACTCCGATAAATATTGCGGTAAAAAGTCCCAATACAAAAGCTATCGAGCCAATTTGACGAAGAATTTTCATAGCGCCTCCTTTTAATGTCATTCCGAGATATTATAATAATTCATCAATCTCTCCCATAATACTCTCCAGTGCTTCTGGTTTTCCAATTTCTTTTGAGCAATTCGCCATGGATTGTCGTTTTTCAGAGTCTTGTGCCAGCTTCATGACTTCATCCGCCAGTTTTTCTCTTACATCGCCATCCATAATGACGATTGATCCACCGCACTTTTCCACGCACCGGGCGTTTTTCTCCTGGTGATTGTCGGCGGCATACGGATACGGAATTAGTATGGAGGCAATTCCCACGGCGGTTATCTCCGCAAGAGTTGAAGCCCCCGCTCTTGCCGCTACGAGATCCGCTACGGCGTAAACCGAGGCCATATCCTCGGTATAATCGACACAGCGATATTCGCCTTTCAATTCCGGCAATATGGGATCGGTTGCTTTTTTCACATCCTCAAAGTTCTTTCTTCCCACAAGGTGGATGATTTGCCATTCCCTGTCCTTCCAGACGGGAAGCGATTTCACCACGGCCTCGTTAATGCTTCTTGCGCCCTGTGATGCGCCGGTGATTAAAAGTGTGAATTTATCGGGAGACAGATTTAACCTGGACAGTGCTTCTTCTTTATTTCTCTCTATAATTTCTCTTCTGATGGGATTTCCGGTAAGGACGGCCTTGCCTTGCGGCAGGTATTTTTTTGACTCTTCAAAGCTTATAAGAACTTTTTGTGCAAATTTTGAGAGGAAACGGTTTGTTTTCCCCGGCAGCACGTTTTGTTCCAGTAGTATCGTCGGGATTCCCAGGATAGATGCCGCCGCTATCACGGGTGCGCTGACATATCCCCCGGAGCCGATCACAAGCACGGGTTTTTGGGAAATGAGGATTGAAACAGCCTGCAGAAGTCCTGTTGAATTTCCGAACATGAATTTCAGCAGTTTGAGAGGTTTTGAGGACATGGGCGCGGCGTTGATATGTTTTATGGGAAACCCCGCCGCCGGGACGGCTTTCGCCTCTATCCCCTTTTGGGTTCCAATGAAAATAATTTCGATATTTTGCCGTCTTTTTTTTATCTCCTGCGCTACTGCTATTGCGGGGTATATGTGTCCTCCGGTTCCTCCTCCTGTGATGATGATTCGCATTGTTTCCCTCCTGGTTCTTCGCCCTTGGAAAGGGCTCCTACGTTTTCTATTTCTTCGCTATCTATTTCTCCGCTTTCTATTTCTCCGCTATCGAAAAAGTTTTCTGCCTTTTCGATAACTATGCTGTCATGCTCAGCAGACTCTCTTGGGCCGAAACGTGGTCGTCTCTTTTCAAGCTGCTTGAGCTTGTTCCCCTTCTTCTTTGGCTGTCCCGCAATGTTTAGCAACATGCCCAGGGAGAATAATGTGAATACGAGGGAGGATCCACCGAAGCTGATAAACGGAAGTGTGATTCCTGTGCAGGGAAGGATTCCCGACACTACTCCCATATTTATGAACGCCTGGAATGTTATCATAAACGTAATTCCTCCAGCCAGAAGTGACATGAACGGATCTCTTGTTTTCATGGCAATTCTGAAGCCCAGGACGAGGAATAATATGAAAAGGATGACTATGGGAAGTGTGCCATAATAAAACCCCAGTTCTTCCCCGGTTATGGCAAATATGAAATCAGTGAATTTTTCCGGTAAATAGAAGAATTTCTGCCTGCTCTCGCCAAGCCCGACTCCATAGAGTCCCCCGGATCCTAGAGCAATATATGATTGTATGTTCTGGTATCCCATACCCGCGGAATCTTCCCAGGGATTCAGGAACGCCAAAATCCTCCTGATTCTGTAAGGTTCATCTAAAATCCTTGACACCGCCACGAGAAGGCCAACGAGAGTCATGCCAATAAGGTGGAATATATTTGCCCCTGCAAGGAAAAGCATTGCAAGGGTCGTGCTTCCTACAACAATTGTGGTTCCGAGGTCGGGTTGTTTTTCAATGAGAAAACCGACAATAGCGAATATTACAAGAACAGATAGAAGCTTCTTGAAATTTCTCACCTGGTTTCTTCTGCGGGCAAGAGCATCTGCAAGGAAAAATACAAGTGCGATCTTGGCAAACTCGGACGGTTGAAATGTAATAGGTCCCAGTTTCAATCTTCTTGTAGCGCCCAGGGTTGTTTCGCCGAATATTAATACGGTAAAAAGTAAAGCAAGCGTTATAAGGATGATTATAAGTGAATATTTTCTCCATTTTTTCAAATCAATCTTATAAGCAAAGATCATAGCCACGAACCCGATTAGAAGCCAGAGGACGTGTCTTTTAAGGAAGAAATAGGGATCAAAGTTACATATCGGTGAAAGCGCCGCCGTAGGACATGAAGCGGAAAACACCATAACCACGCCGTAAGCCATAAGACCCAGGGCAGGCAGGAAGAGCATTGTATCAAACTTTTTCTTCATTATCCCTTTTCAACTCCCTTACAAACTGATTGAACATCTCACCCCTGTGCTCCGCTCTTTTGAACATATCAAAGCTGGCGCAGGAAGGTGACAGAAGGACAACTCCACCCGGTGGAGTCATTTTATATGCGGTATGTATGGAATTCCTGAAGCCTTCCATACTCATGTCGTCGATGACGGTGAATTCCTCATACCCGGCGTCTTTCAGGGCAGAGGCGATCTTGAGCCTTGATTCGCCGATAAGTACCGTATGTATGGCATTTTTCTTTATATGAGATGCAAGTCCGGAGAAATCGAGGTCTTTATCCGTTCCGCCGGCAATGAGAATCAGAGGTTCACGGAATGACTCAAGAGAAGCTCTGACGGCATCGGGATTGGTACCCTTTGAATCATTATAAAAGCTTATTGTGTTTATCTTCTCGACAAATTCAAGTCTGTATCGCAGGGGAACAAAATTTTGTAGTGTTCTGAGAAGGTTGTCAATCTTGACGCCCGCTGCAAGGCAGACACATACGACAGCAAGCACATTTTCAAGGTTATGAACTCCCTTTAACGGAATCATCTCCCATGAAAACAGAACCCTGTCCTCGCCGTTAAAACGGTATCTCAGGAATCCGTCACTGAAATACGCGCCTTCTTCCACCTCGTGTTTTCGAGAGAAAAGCAGCACGCGGGATTTCACTTTATCTTTGAATGATCTCACAATTTCGTCATCAGCATTGAGTATTGCGAAATCTTCGAAATTCTGATTATTAAATATGTTTCCCTTTGCATTCACATATTCACTGAAGCTGATATGGCGGTCAATATGATCCGATGTGATATTCAGGAGAACCGCGACCTTCGGTTTGAATTGTTCCACAGCTTCAAGTTGGAAACTGCTTATCTCCGATGTTATCCATGCGTTTTCCGATATTTTTTCAACCTCTCCGACAAGGGGTATGCCGATATTCCCGGCAAGGTGAGATTTTTCACCTGCCGTCTTGAGTGTTTCATGAATCAAAGTTGTTGTGGTTGACTTGCCGTTTGTCCCTGTAACTGCAATAAACGGAGAATTCGAGAGCCTGTAAGCCATCTCGACCTCACCTATTACATGAACGCCCTCTTTCATTGCTCTTTGAAGTACGGGGAGATGAATTGACACACCGGGGCTTACAACAACAAGATCCCTGTTTTTGAAAATCCTGTCGGTATGCCCGCCTGTCTCCCATTCGAGATCATATCTGCTCAAGTCTTCACGCAGTCCTGCAAGTGCATCGGCGGATCTTGAATCGCTCAGGAGAACTCTTGCTCCATGTGTGCTGAGAACTCGCGCAAGCGCCTCCCCGCTTTTCCCAATACCAAGGACACTGATTTTTTTATTTTCAAGATTTATTTTATTCATATCCTTTGTTTTCAATTTGATCATATTATCATCCTATCAAACTATGGCTACTATTCAGATCCCACCGCCATATCATTCCTTCACTTCGTTCAGGACAGGCTCTGAGCGAAACACGATCTTTATATTTCCTGAATAAACCCTGGCAAGAACGGGTTTTGCATACCTCCGATGTATTACACAGCGAAGGATCTCCTATAAACCACTGAAGTGGTTAGGACGCAGAAGTGGTGGGGTTTACACTTAATTCACCACAATAAATTGTGGTGTTGTCTTAAACACCTTAAACATCTGCTATTACCTTAAACACCTGTTGTTACCTTAAAGAACCTGCTATTGCCTTAAAACACCTATTATTACCTTAAAACACCTGAATATAATTCCATTGCTTCTTAACAAATTCACATGTGCGAAATGTGAGTAACTATCTTCATTAAAAACTCTGCGTCCTCCGCGTTCTCTGCGGTGAATAATTACACCAGGAATCCTATATCAAGAAAATCCCTGAAATATATAATAAGTCCCAGTACAGCCAGGGCTATGCTTATGATCCAGAACCTCACTGTAACTTCCACCTCATGCCAGCCCAATTTTTCAAAATGGTGATGGAGGGGACTCATCCTGAAAAGCCTTTTTCCACCGGTCATCTTGAAATATGTTACCTGGAGAATGACCGAGGCAGCTTCCGCCACGAAAATTCCGCCTATAATAATGAGAAGGAATTCCGTCCTGGTCAGCACCGCGAAGGTGGCAAGGGCGGCTCCCAGGGCAAGCGACCCCGTGTCTCCCATGAAAATTTTCGCCGGGTACGCGTTAAACCAGAGAAAACCTATGCAGGCGCATGCAAAGGCGAACGCGGCAATTGCAAGGTCGAACTGCCCATTCTTGTAACAGATCACCATATATGTCAGGAAGCATACAGCGCATATCCCCGACGCCAGTCCGTCCAGTCCGTCGGTCAGGTTGACGGCGTTTATCGTGCCTACGACTACGAAAACCGTGAAAAGCCAGAAGAATATTTTAGATCTGAAGGGGCCTATAAAGGGAACTATCACTTTGTAATCGATCCTGGTATATTTCGCAATGAAAAAGACCAGGAAGCAACCGAGTAAAACCTGAATAATAAGCTTCTCTCTTGCCCGGAGTCCCAGTGCTTCTTTTTTCGTGACCTTGGAGAGATCGTCTGTGAACCCCAGTATCAACGCCACAACAACCGTTCCCAGGAGCGCGAAGAAGCTTGATGTGATATAATTGCCCAGGAAAGCCCAGGTTGCGGCAATCGCCACGACGACAATCAGCAGTCCGCCCATTGTGGGTGTGTTTTTCTTGACGTAATGGGTTTCGGGACCTTCCTCCCGGATTTGCTGTCCGAATGATATTTTTTTGAGATACCTGATAAAAAAAGGAAAGATAAGCAGGCAGGTCAATAGCGAGACCGCACCGACCATGAATATTTTTCCCATTATTATCTTGATTTCAGGTAACATTGTTTCTCCGTTTGTTTTATAGTATGTTTAACCACGAAGCCACGGAGGACACGAAATCTTGAATTATTAATTCTTCGTGAACTTCGTGTCTTCGTGGTGAATATATGTTTTTCCAATGTTCTCATCTCCGTCATCCGTTCTCCATAACGATGACTTCAAATCCCTTTGTGGTCTTTGCTTCTTTGCGGTTAATAATCACATCTTAATCCTATATCCATTCTCCGATTATCGGGACGAGGCATGCCCTGAACTTGTTTCAGGGACTTCCCTCCTGCATGCGGGAGGCGAGATGTGGAAAACGGGAAGTGAGATCCGGCCTCTGGCCTCCATTCTCTTTTTATCGGGACGAGGACGTCCCTCCTACAGTTTATAGCTTTTCTGCAATTTCCTCCATTTTCATGAGGCGTGAACCTTTGACAAGAATAATGTCACCCTTCTTTACGATAGATTTTAATTTTTCATAAATCCGTTCGTTATTTTCAAGTTCGATTACCCTGTCGGAGTTCATGCCGGACATTCTTGCACCTGTCGCAATCTGGGCACCCAATTCTCCTTCTACAAGAAGGTAATCGATCCCATATTCATTCACCTTAACGCCTACTTCACGATGTGAGTCCTGAGCTATTTCTCCTAATTCAAGCATATCTCCGAGAACGGCGATTCTCCTGCCTGTGCATGGCAATCTCTTCATAATGTCGAGGGCGCCCTGGGTTGATGCGGGACTGGCGTTGTATGAATCATTCAAAACCGTCCACCCTCCGGCCGATTGTCTCACTTCCATCCTTTTATCGGAAGGAATCAGGGTCTTCATGCCTTCCGAGATCTGCTGTGGCGACAGCCTGAGGCAGTGGGCGATCGCTATTGCCGACAGTGAATTATAGATATTGTGAACCCCAAGAAGAGGAAGATGAAACGAGAATTCCCGGTTTTCAATTTTCACATCGAGATCAAACCCGCCAAGCCCGAGGTCTTTTTTATCGATTAGTTGAATTCCGGCGTCATTCTTCATTCCGAATGACACAACTTGTGCCCCGGATTTTCCTGAAAGCCAGGAGTACCAATTATCGTCGGCATTTAAGACGGCGAATCCGTGGGGTGCAAGGTATTCGAGTATTTCACTTTTTGTCTGGGCAATCGCCTCGATGGAGCCCAAAAGCTCAAAATGCGCCTCGCCGATGTTGGTTATCAGCGCAATATCAGGACTGACTATCCTTGCCAATTCTCTTATTTGCCCGACTCCCCTCATGGCAAGTTCCACGATCAGGACTTCAATATCGGGGGTCAATTGCATAACCGTAGTCGGCACACCGATTTCATTATTGTAATTCTTCAAGCTTTTTAGAACTTTGTATTTTTGAGATAATAAATGAGCTAGAATGTCTTTTGTCGTGGTTTTTCCGTTACTACCTGTTATCGCCACAACAGGAATATGGAATTGCCTGAGATAATTGCAGGCTATATCCTGGAAAGCTCTGAGAGTATCATTCACACTGATCCGGATACCTTCCCCGGGAATATCTTCAGCATTTTCAGCGTACAGGAACCCTGCCGCTCCGTTTTCCAGAACTTTTTGGATGAACTTGTGACCGTTGAAATTTTCCCCCACAAGCGGGATGAATAATTCTCCGGGTTTAATAGAGCGTGAATCAGTGGAAACGCCTGTAAATTCAAAATCGGCAGAGTCATTATCGCAACTGCCGCCCGTCCACTTGATAATATCGGAAAGTTTTATATTCATATTTTATTATATTCCTTTGCCTGTCTGTATCTATTCACCGCAAAGACCACAGAGTTTAGAAATTATAGACAATACTATTGATACCCTCATATTCAAACCTCCTGCTGTAGGAGAGCCTTCCAGGCTCGATTTTCGCTGCAAGATACCACTCTTGCAAAGAGGAGACTGAATATTGGTAATTTTTTATTGAAAGCCTTTAACTTAAAAAATTATAGGATTCTCAATTATATTTTTCTTTGCGCTCTTTGCTTCTTTGCGGTTAACCTTAGATTCCTCCATAATTGAATGACAAGTTACTCTTGTCCAAATTAAAAAAATGCCTGTACTACCGGGTTTCCCCGGCAGCACAAGTCCGATTGCTATCTGACCACTTTTATCTCAACCTTCCCATAGATGGGCAGGTATGAAATTTCATTAATCATATTTTTTTTTCATCCCGAGAGCTTCCCCGGCAACCTCCACGTCGTCAAAATGTATTACTTTGTCGCCTAATATCTGGTAATCCTCATGTCCTTTACCCGCTATCATTACGACATCTCCGGGTTTCGCTTCTTCCACGGCTTCTATAATAGCCGACTTCCTGTCGGGGTCGATAATATAATCCATATTTCCTTTTTCCACGCCGGATCGGATATCGGATATAATCGACATGGGATCCTCGGTTCTGGGATTGTCCGAAGTTATAATGATATAATCCGCATATTCCGCCGCGACTTTACCCATAATAGACCTTTTTGTACGATCACGGTCTCCTCCGCAACCGAAGACAAGTATAAGACGATTTTTTGTAATTGTTTTTGCGGATTTCAAAACATTCCTCAGACCGTCCGGTGTATGGGCATAATCAACAATTACTCCGAATTGCTGTCCTTTATCAACACTTTCAAACCTTCCCCTCACACCGGGCAGATCCCTCAATCCCTTCGATATGAAAGCCGGAGGTATCCCAAGGCCAAGTCCGGCTCCGACAGATGCAAGGGCATTATAAACATTAAAAATCCCCATAAACTTTGTATGAACCGGGACATCCCACTCTTTACTCTCCGCGACAAAGGAAGTACCGGTTATATCCGTTTGAATATCCCCGGCCCGGATGTCTGGATGACGATAAATACCATAGGAGCGAAATGGCACTGTAAGGGATTTAATGATTCGCGGCGTCATTGCATCATCCGAGTTCAGCAATGCAAATCCACCACGCTCTGCGGGCTTCACCATCCCGAAGAGCTTTTTTTTCTGCTCAAAATAACTATCCATATCACCATGAAAATCGAGATGATCCTGGGATAAATTTGTGAATATTGCGCCCTGAAACTTGATTCCGTCAACTCTGCCAAAATACAGGGCATGTGAGGATACTTCCATTACAGCCGTTTCCACTCCACTTTCCACCATCCGGGCCAGATACCTGTGGATATCCAATGATTCAGGGGTTGTTATATTCGTCGGAAAAGTTTCATCTCCGACTTTAATATACAAAGTGCCCATCAGTCCGGGCTTTTTACCTGAAGCTTTCAATATTTCGGCAATCATGTGGCATGTTGTGGTTTTGCCGTTTGTGCCTGTGACTCCAATAATCTTCAGTTTGTCGGCGGGATTATTATAAAACCGGGCGGCAAGTCCTGCAAGCGCCTTTCTTGCGTTGGGAACTCTTATCCTGGAGACACTCCTTTCCCCGACATCCTCCTCCACAACAAGCCCCACCGCGCCTCTCTTAATTGCATCTCCTACATACTCATGGCCGTCGGTTTTCATACCTCTCATCGCCACAAAAAGATTGCCGGGCTTCACCTTTCGAGAGTCATATTCTATGCCCGTTATTGCCAGGAAGGGATCTCCCTGGATGTCATACTCCAGGAGACTTCCCGCCAGCTCCTCCAGTTCAATACTTTTGTCCATTTTATTCAACCTGTACCTATTATTTTAAATTATTATCATTCAGCTTTGTCAGCTTCTTCTTGCTTTTCTTTTTCGGTTTTCACAGCTTCCGGGGGTGTCAGATCGGCAACCTTTTCGCTCTTCTTGGGTTGTGCTCCCAGTCTCCAGAGTATCTGAGAACCGATATCTTTGAATGCGGGAGCCGCCACACAGCCTCCCCATATTACTCCCTTCGGCTCGTCAATCTTAATAATCATAACGATTTTTGGGTCATCGATGGGAGCAACCCCAACAAACGATGCAATAAACTTATTCGAAGAATACACTCCGTTTTCAACAACGTTTGCAGTGCCGGTCTTTCCTCCCACCTTATATCCTTCGATTTTGGCGGCTTTTCCCGTGCCGTTTTCGCAAACGTTATGTAATATTTTCAGAAGTTCGTGTGTTGTCTTTGCCCTGAGAGGCTTTCCAATAACCTTCGGTTTTTTCACCTCAACCAGGTTTCCCTTTCTATCCACAATTTTCCTTACAAGTCTTGGTTTCATAAGCACGCCGTCATTGGCAATCGCCCCATAAGCCTGCACCATCTGTATGGGTGTTACTGCGATTCCCTGCCCGTATGATATTGTGGCGAGGTTGATCGGTTTCCAGTATTTCAGCGGTATCAATATCCCCTCTGCCTCACCGGGGATATCGATTCCGGATAATTTGCCGAATCCCAGTGTATCGACATATTTGTGAAGTACCTTATTCCCGATACGAAGTCCCATATCTGCGGCGCCGACATTGAACGAGTATGTTATCACACCTTCCACGGTCTCCCGTCCTGCAGGGCTTATTATACCGTCATCCGCATTTCGAAGTGAATATCCGCCCACCTCTATGCTCTGCCCACAATAGAATAAATCTTTTGTTGTTACAACTCCACTGTCCAGAGCGGCCGCCGCAAGAATGACCTTAAAAGTTGATCCCGGTTCATATGCATCGACTACCGCCCTGTTGCGAATCAATTTTTTATGCGTCCTGGTTCCCTGTGAGGGTAAATAATCGGGGTAACTTGCCAGCGAAATTATATCGCCTGTTCTCGGGTCATATACAATAATCGTCCCACCTGCGGCGTTGAATTCTTTCACAGTATTCTCAAGTTCTTTTTCAACAATATACTGAACGGTCTCATCGATGGTAAGATAAATATCCTTTCCGGGAACCGGTGGTATAAATATGGTCTTGCCGTTGGAGTCAATTTTTCCATTTCTGAGGTCTTCCATGTTCTTTTTTGTATTGGGCAAGACTAAAAAGTCCTCTCCCGGCAGGATCCTGCCTCTCTGATCCATTCTTGCAGTCAGCAATCCCGGTCTTCCTTTGAGTAAATCGTCGTAACTTGCCTCCACCCCTTCAAGTCCCTGGTCATCGATACCGGTGTAACCCAAGATGTGGGATGCTTCACGCCTTTTGGGGTGGAATCGTTTTCCGGAAGTTTCGTTTAGAATGAATACGCCGGGCAATTCGAGACTTTCAATCTGCATAGCGGTTTTCTCATCAATTTTCCTGGCAACCCATACAAACGTTGAGGAAGCCTTTAAGCCCTTTATAATGTCATTCTTTTTGGTTCCCAGGGCAAGTGACAAAAGGAAAGCGGTTCTATCCGGATTCTTTAACATCCTGGGATTAACTGCAACTGAGGGTCTTGCCACCGAAAAAGCCATGACACTGCCGTGTCTGTCGTATATGGATCCCCTCAATGCGCTTATCTCTATCATTCCTGTATGCTGTGAATCCGCCAGCTTGATGTATTTGTCCCTTTCGTAAGCCTGCAGTTTGACAAGATTCCCGATTAGAAATAAAAAAAACAAGCTCAGAATACAACAAAGTAATAGAACTCGTATTTTAATTCTCTTGCGATATCTTCTCATATGACATGTTCTCTTTGGTTATAATAATATCGATTCAGGCGTTAAGCCCTGTCAATGTTTGTTCTTTCAATGTTTGCCGTCCTCCGGAGCTTTAGATGAAGTTTCGAGCCGCCGGGTGTGCTTGCTTGCCGGCCGGCCCGGTAATGTTGCTCAAGAAGAAAATTCATATAAATAAAGGTTGCAAATTCTCATGGCGATTCGACGGAGTCGGTTTCTTCCTGGAATTCAGCAGTTTTAGTTGGATGAATAAGGTTAAGAAGTAGTCGATGTGCCGGTTCAATCATCTTGATTTCATTTCTTGCGATCCTGTCAATCCTCTCGAGGGACTGTAGTTTTTCAATATTGAGTTTTGTAATATGAATTTTTTTCTGAATTTCCTTTTTTTGTACTTTTAAACAACCGATATTGTATTGTAATTTTGTAATTTTGGCGTTTTCACATAAAAACAGAACAAGAAAGAAGACTACGACAACCACCATAACAGCGGGGTAGATCCAACGTACAAAATACTTGTACCTTGATTTTGTCGATTTCCTTGCTTTTTGATGCCTGTTGATATTTCGAGGCAAAAGCGCTTTATTTCTTCTCTTGATATTAAAAAGCATTTTCCTGACACCCTCCTCAAATTCTCTCGGCGACACGCATTTTTGCGGATCTTGCTCTTCTGTTTCTGCCAACTTCTTCTTCTGTAGGTAATATAGGTTTTTTTGTAATTATCCTGAGTAGTTTATCCGGGTCCCTCGAGTATTTTCTAAATGTCTGTTTGACGATTCTGTCTTCCAGGGAATGATACGAAATCATTACAAGTCTTCCCCCGGGTTTGAGGAAACCAATCGCTTTTTCCAATCCCTCTTGTAGGGATTCCAGTTCCTCGTTAACTGCTATTCGCAGTGCCTGAAAAATTTTGGTGGCTGGATGAATTCGCCTGGAGTGAAATCTTATCGGAATTGATTCTCTTACCAGCTCAGCGAGTTCCGCTGGAGTTTCAATCGGTTTACTGAGTCTTTGTGTTACAATTTCAGACGCAATTCTTCCAGCCCACCTTTTCTCTTCTCCAAACTCTTTGAAGAGTTTTTTGAGTGACTTTTCGTCAAGATCCTTAAGAAGATCATACGCAGAGGTTCCTGTTCGGTTCAAATCGCATCTCATGTCAATGCGGGATGTTGATTTGAAGCCGAATCCCCGAGACTCATCATCTAATTGCATAGAGGAGATTCCGAGGTCTCCTATTAGTCCGTCAATTGCATCAATTTGAAGTTTATTGAGTACAACGTCCAGTTCCCGGAAATTTTCCCATACGGCGGTGAAGTTAGAATAAGAATTTAACCGTTTGGATACGAATTCAATCGTGCTTTTATCCCGATCTATGCCGATGACTCTCCCGGTATTGTCGAGATTGTCCAGAATAAATTTAGTTGTGCTCCCACCTCCCAACGTAGCGTCAATCAGCGTTCCGCCCTTACGCCTATTTAGTAAAAACTCTACCGATTCCTCAAGAAGAACCGGGATGTGCGTCATTTTGACAAAGTCCCAGGAGTCCGTATTTTCCCTTTGTTCTACTTTTTTCAATATTTTTTTCTTCAATTTGCTGCCATTTTTCAATCGCCCATATCTCTCCTCTATCAACATTCCCGACAATCTTAACTTTTTTATTGATTCCAGCGTATTTTATAAGATGCGGAGGCAAGGAGAAGCGATTTTGCTTGTCCAGAGTTCTATCTACGGCGCTGGATGCGAAGACTGCCTTCATCTCCTGTCCCTCATCATCATCTATTGGAATCTTACGTACCATGTCATTAAGAACAGTGAGAAAATTCTCCTCGGGAAGAATCCAGATACAATTGACGTTTATACCCTGGCAAAGGAAAAAGCTCCCCTTCAACTTCCTCTGGAAAGCTACGGGAACAGTGACCCGGCCTGTGTTATCAAGCTTTTGCTCGGCTTTTCCTATGAACGGCATGCGATCTTCGTTCATTTTGTTCCCTTCTCTGTCATTTTACCCGTCGATTCATGTCATTTCAGATGTTGCTTAATTTTTGTCAATCCGGCCGATACATATAATGGTATTTCTCATGTATCCCTTGACAAAGTCATTTCGGTGGGTTACACTTGTTACATCGGCTTTGTCTGCTTTGTAGCACCCAAGCCGGTCGTAGTTGTTTAAAGTAGTCATTTTATTCATCGAAGGAGGTCAGTTTATCGATATTATTTTTGGGCTTGTAACAAATGGATTCTAATTTCCTCCAAGTTATACCCAAAATTTATCCATAACTTTTCCATAACTTTTCCATATATTACCATGGATCTCCTTCAAATTTCAATAACATTTTTACGATTTTTTACATGTGAATCACATGTAAAAAACAAGGATATTCTACACCGACACAACATATAGTGGGGGCAAAAGCAATTTTAGCCGATATGTTGTGAAGGTTTTTTTTAAAAAAGATGTAGGAAAGTGATTTGCTACAAGCTGGGGCATAATATTATATCAGGAAATATTGAAAATTAACCCATGCACTTGAGTCATTATGCAATGAGGTTTCTCATGTAGATAAGCCCACAACAAGACTTTGCAACTTTCTAATTCTTAACATGTAATGATATAGCTGTTACCACCAAGGTAAAAAACTTCAAAGACCCCGATGAATAGAATTGCGCAAATTTCAACTTCTTATCTATTATCATCATGCGCCATATTCCTGAGAAAGTAGGATAATTAACGAATTGACCGGTAGTTTGCTTTTGTCAAAACAACATGAATCAAGTATCTTGACATGCTCCCTACATATTGTCCCACGCATCAATTTTATTGCAATATGTTGTGAGCTAACATGTAATAATGTTAACATGTAGAGAACCAAATAAATACATGACTTCAGAAGTGGTGCTTTTGCTTAAAATACCATGTTATTGCCGGCTTACACATGGAGCATATATTATAATGACCCTACATATTGATTCATGCAATATGGCGGTCACAACATATTGTTTTACTGAAAAAAGGAACATGCAGATAAATTAAGTTATGACTTACGCAATTGTCATTCTGATCGATACACGAGAGAGTTACTTTACTCCAATGACTTTCTCAAAAAAGGAATAAGGAAGATGGAATAAGGACACCGAATCCCTCTTCCATTTTCTCCTTTCTTTTATCCATTATACTTCAGCGAAGAATCTCTTTAATATTTGCTTGAAGGAGATCATTCGCTATGAGAAAAGATCCTTCGCTGATTAATACATCGGAGGTATGCAAGCCCCGTTCCTGAGAAAGG
>JAIORV010000138.1 GCA_021107945.1 Vulcanimicrobiota bacterium
CCCGTCTTTGAGAAAATCATAGAAGTAAAGCTCTTCTCTCGTGATCCGCTCAGAATGACATGCTCAAGTCTTTCTTGATCCGCTCAGAAAGACAAGAAGCCCCGGGGGACTGAATAATTACGCCTGAATCTTTGACAAAAAGTAAATGCACCCAAATCATATCAGCGAATGCCTGAAAAATAATGCAATAAATTAACACTGAACCCTCGATATAATAAGTTCTCTGCGACCTCTGCGTTGAATTTAAAAGTATTATCCGGGATAATAACACCAAAATTACATAAAAAAAACAGGGCAGGGATCCCCGTTTTTTCAATATGGTCATAATAAGGTACATCCAAATTCTATAACAAACAAAAACAATTGATTATTATATTACCATTGAATTCATTATGACTATCATTCCTGTGATTGAGTATTTTCACCCAACAATTCCAGAACTAAGCTAACTGCCTCATTAACTGCGCTTGTTTTGACTTCCAGGCGATCACCTTCAAAGTAAAATTCCTTTATTACTTCATTACCTTCAAATATTCCACCTACAAAAACAAGTCCGACGGGTTTTGCCGTTGTCCCGCCTGTGGGTCCACAGATACCTGTAATTCCAATTCCGATATCCGTATCAAATAATTTCTTTACACCCTTGGCCATTGCAAGTGCTGTCCTGCCACTGACAGCCCCATAAGTGTAAATGATATCGAAAGGTACCCTGAGAATGTTGATCTTGACGTCGTTATTGTATGCGATTACTCCTCCCATGAAGTATTCTGAAGAACCCGGTACATTTGTAAGATGATCAGACAGCAAACCTCCCGTGCATGATTCAGCGGCAGCCACGGTATATCCCTGTTTTACGCATAGATCTCTTATCTTTCTTTCCTTCAAGTTGCTCCCTCCTTTTTCTTGTAGTGGCCTACAATAAATAAATTTTCTTCATTGGTTTGAAAATCCTTTTCTTGTAAAAAAATAATTACAAAAAAAAACCGGATTTTAAAACCGGCAATGCAAAAATTAAATATTTGAATTATTAGACATTAACTAACTTTCTTCTGTACATAGTTAATAGCATCCTGAACTGTTTCTATCTGTTCGGCATCCTCGTCAGAAATTTCTATATTGAATTCTCCCTCAATTGCCATTACAAGTTCTACTCTGTCCAGGGAGTCTGCTCCCAGGTCATCAGTGATTGAAGCATCGGGAGTTACTTGCTCTTCATCGACGCCCAACTGCTCAACGATTATTTTTTTCAGTCTTTCCAATACGGACATCTATCCACCTCCTCTCGGATTATTATTATTATAATTACATAACCATACCACCATCAACATGGATCACCTGTCCTGTCAGGTAACGTGCCATTCCAGATACGAGAAAATGGACAACATTTGCTACATCGGAAGGTTCTCCAAAACAACCAAGTGGTATGCTCTCCAGCATCTGGCTCTTCACTTCATCGGATAAAGCGTCAGTCATAGCGGTTCTTATGAAACCCGGCGCGATTGCATTGACGGTAATATTGCGGGATGAAAATTCCCGGGCGATAGATTTTGTAAAGCCTATAACCCCGGCTTTTGAAGCGGCGTAATTGGCTTGTCCTGCATTTCCTATCAGACCGATGACAGATGCAATGTTTACAATTCTACCGGATCGGGCTTTCAACATATATCGGGAAACTGCCTTTGTCACAAGATAGACTGATTTCAAATTGACCGACAATACTTTATCCCAGTTCTCCTCTTTCATTCTGATAAGAAGGCCATCTCTGGTTATTCCAGCATTATTTACAAGTATATCGATCTTGTTAAAATCCGCAATGACAGCTTTGACCATTTCCTGAACCTGTATTGCATCGGATACATCAACAGTGAAGGCGCGTGATTTACGGCCCATAGTAAAGATTTCCTCTGCCGTGGCTTCTGCGGCTTCCTTATTGATATCACATATAATGACATCAGCTCCGGCCTCCGCTAACTCAAGGGCAGTTGCTTTGCCAATGCCTCCACCGGATCCTGTTACAAGTGCCGATTTTCCTACTAATTCGATGTTAATCACCCCATTTTTTTGCTTTTCTCTAAAGAGTTATTGATTCCTTTTTTTTTACATAAAATTTCCTGCTATACCGGTGTGAGATTCAATTTGTTTATCAAATTTTCATAAGATTTTATATCTTCAAGGTTCAACATGGGAGCCTTGCGATCTATTCGTCTCATCATACCGGAAAGAGCTTTTCCGGGACCGATTTCTATGAAAGTTTCAATCCCCAGGGACTGCATTTTTTTAATGGATTTTTCCCACATAACCCTGGAAGATATCTGTTTTTTCATGAGATCGCGTATTTCCTCCCCGTTTGTAACCGGTTCTGCACTGACGTTGGAAACCACGGGAATTCTTGCATCTAAAAATTTAACTTCATCCAACTTTTGCGCAAGTTTTCCGGCCGCTTCATCCATCAGCGGTGAGTGAAATGCGGCGCTTACGGCAAGGGGTATTACTTTCTTCGCTCCCTGTTCTATAGCGATATTGCCGACCTCTTTCACCGATTCAATCGATCCTGAAATTACCACCTGTCCGGGGCAATTCAAATTGGCAACCACAACAACTCCACTTTTTCCGGCTTTTTCACAAATACCCTCTATGGCCGGGACCTCCAGGCCGATTATCGCAGACATTGTACCCGGATGTCTAATTCCGGCCTCTTGCATATATTCACCACGAGCCCGGGTTACCTTGAGGCAATCCTCGAAACTAAGCACGCCCGCGCAGTAAAGTGCCGTGAATTCTCCGACACTATGCCCCGCGGTTATTTCACAATCCAGCCCTTTCTCTCTCAATACTTCGAGGAAGGCAATACTTGTTACTACAACCGCCGGTTGCGTGTTGACTGTCTGTTTTAATTTTTCCACCGGGCCTTCTTTTATCAATTTTGAGATGGAAAAACCCAGCACTTCATCGGCTTTATCGTAAATTTCCCGGACGCACGGAAATTTCCCGGCAATCTCAAGCCCCATTCCGACCTTCTGGGAACCCTGTCCCGGAAATATAAAAGCTAGTTTCATCCTGATTCCTCCTGTGGGATAAACGTGTTTCCATTGATATTGGGTCTATTGAACGGCACCCCTGACAGCGTATCTTTTCTCCGGCTGATTGACTTCATATGCCCATTTCATTATTATTGCGCCGTTTGTGAGACCTGCACCGAATCCCACCAGCATGACATAGTCTCCCTTGTTGATTTTACCGTCGGCAAGCGCGTCAGCAAGAGCAAGAGGTATTGTTCCAGCCGATGTATTTCCGTATTTTTCAAGGTTCGAATACATAACGCCATCGGCGAGTTTCAATCTCTTTTTCCCTGCATCCATAATTCGGGAGTTAGCCTGGTGGGGTACAATCAGCTTGATTTTATCAATCGGGATTCCGGTTTTTTCCGCTAATTCCACGGTTGTTTTCTCGATTGTTTTAACTGCGAATTTGAATACTTCCTTGCCCAACATTTTTATATAATGTTGACGATCATCAATGGATTTATGAGTAGCCGGCATAAAGGTTCCACCTGCCGGAATCTCGATACACAGATGACCCAAACCTTTCGCCCCGACTATATGGTCTATCAATCCGTAACCCTCTTCGACGGGCTGAACAATTGCCGCCCCGCCGCCGTCTCCGAATAGAACACATGTGTTTCTGTCTTCCCAGTCGGTCAACTTCGAAAGGAGATCCGCACCTATCACGAGGACAGTGTTATTGGATCCCGTCGCCACCATCTGGCGTGCCACGGACAGGGCATAAATAAACCCTGTACATCCCGCCATAACGTCGAATGCACCGGCATTTACACAACCCAACTTGCCCTGGACGATACAGGCAGTGGAAGGAACGATTTTATCAGGGGAAACAGTCGCCATAATAATCAAATCAATATCTTCGGGCTTAACTCCCGCATCTTTCATAGCGCGAATCGAGGCATCACAAGCAAGGTCCGAAGTAGATTTCTCTTCCGACGCTATATGCCTTTCTCTGATCCCACTACGGCTTACTATCCATTCGTCAGTGGTGTCAACCATTTTCTCCAGATCAAAATTAGTAAGTACCTTCTCGGGAGCATAAGAGCCAACTCCTGTAATTCCTACGGAACGAATACCTTTCATATTAAAGCACCTGACTTTCTTTCAATATTCTTATCTATGAAAGACCTATTTCTTTTCTTTTTCTTTGGATTCAAATACATTTCTGCCCTTGTAATATCCACAAGACGTGCAAACATGGTGTGCCTGTGTGGGTTTCTTACAGTTGGAGCAGCTAATTATTGAAGGCATTGCGAGATGGGTATTTGCTCTTCTTTGCCTTGTTCTGGTTCTACTGGTTTTACCTTTTGGATTGGCCATTATTTAACCTCCTGATTTTTTTCCATATATTTCTTAGAATACAATGAAATCCTCTATTCTGAATCAACTGAGCAAGAACAGGATTCACTATTCAAATTCTCTCCGCAAACTGTGCAAAGCCCCTTGCAATCCTCTCTACACAGAGGCTTCATTGGGACTTCGGCGAGAATATTCTGACGAATCAGTTCATAAACATCTATTGAGTCTCCGGTATAGGTGAAACGACTGAGATCTTCCCACTCAAGATCTTTCCCGTTGCCCAATTCCGGGCTTCCCTCAGGAAGGAATTCTTCGAAGAAATCAAACTGCAAGTGATGCCTGTAACTTTCAAGACATCTTGAACAAGTCAGGGAAACATGTGTTTCGATGTGACCGTCTATCGTGATTCGACTTGTTGCATTTGTCAGCTTTAAAACAACATTGACAGGTCCCAACAAATCAACCTCAGCGATATCGCAAGGCTCATTATATTCAACTTTCTTTGTCAGTCCCGCTTGCCTTTTTATATCCCTTATACTGACATTATACATACTACCCAATGACTTCTCCTATCAAAAACTTAACCCATTATATATATTTTGGGTGATAAAGTCAATATTTAATTGACAAGAAATTAGATTGAAAGGATTTTTCAACGTTTATTGGACTGAAAGGATTTTTCAACGTTTAATTGAAGAGTACTTAAATGCATTAAATGCATCGGACTTGGTCCGGAACTGCCGACAACTACTGTCTTTCTTAAAATATGGGAAGGAGGTGGCTTCATGGAGCAATGGTGGAGTGCCATACCTGCTTTTGAGAAAATTTTTTGGTATTTTGCAATTCCCTCGACAATAATATTTTTTATTCAACTTGTAATGTTCCTTATTGGAGGGGATCACGGGGATATGGCTGACGACGCTAATGGTATCGGCGATATTTCTGATGCTCACGATTTTGACCATGATATGGATCACGACATGGATCATGGTGGCGGGCACGAACTTGGAGATCAGGCATCATTCCGAGTCTTTACATTCAGAAATATTATCATCCTTTTTGCATGTTTCGGCTGGTCTGGAATTGCAGGTCTTCATTCCGGTTTTTCAAAATTCTTTACCGTGCTGGTGGCCCTTGCGATTGGCGTTGCGGTAGCTCTAATGGTCGCCGGGCTGTTTTATCTTTTTACAAAACTACAGGGAAGCGGCACGATGGATATCAAGAACGCGCTGGATGCGGTAGGAACGGTCTATTTACCTATTCCCGCAAAAAAATCAGCGACCGGCATGGTTCAGGTTCCAGTGCAGGGTTCAATCCGTGAGTTGCAGGCAATGACTGACGGACCGAAACTGGCGACAGGAACCAAGGTCAAGGTTATATCAATTGTTGACCAGGAGACTGTTATGGTTGACGAATTATAATGCAATATAAAAAAAATAAATGAAAGGAGGATGTATTATGCAAGGAGGTGTTATGTGGCTCTTTGTTATAGGTTTTGTCATTATTGTTATTCTCTGGGTTATTGGGACTTTGGTTTCCAGATATAAAAAATGTCCCTCTGACAAGATCCTTGTAATTTTTGGTAAAACAGGCAAGGATGAATCCGGAGCGACACAGTCATCAAAATGTATCCATGGAGGAGCGTCATTTGTATGGCCTGTTATACAGGATTATATGTACCTTGACCTTACGCCGATTGCAATTGATATCCCATTAAAATCGGCACTCTCTAAGCAGAATATTCGAATCGATGTACCCTCGACATTTACCGTGGGTATCTCCACCGATGCGGGTATAATGACAAACGCCGCCGAGAGACTGCTGGGACTGAATCATGACCGTATCAGGATACTGGCACAGGATATCATCTTCGGTCAGCTTCGTGTGGTCATTGCAACGATGGATATCGAGGAGATCAATGCCGACCGTGATAAATTCCTTGAAAACGTCATGTCAAACGTTGAAGCTGAATTAAAAAAGATCGGATTGAAGCTGATCAACGTTAATGTTACTGATATCACTGACGAGTCAGGATACATCGATGCTCTCGGTAAGGAAGCGGCAGCCCATGCTGTCAATGAGGCAAAAAAGAGCGTCGCTGAGAAAAACCGTGATGGATCTATTGGTGCAGCCAATGCAAAAAGAGACGAACGCGTTAGTGTTTCAAAAGCAAACGCCATTGCAGTAACTGGAGAAAATGAGGCAAAGGTAGCGATTGCCGACTCCGATGCCCAGCGTCGTGAAAGAGTCGCTCAGGCGGAAAAACTGGCGTCAGCCGCCGAGAAAGTCCAGTCCGCTCAGGCACTGGAAGAAGCATACGCGGCGGAACAAAAGGCCGAGCTGGTTCGTGCCGAGAAAGATAGGGCGACAAGAGTTGCCGACGAAGTTGTTCCTGCCGAGATTGAGAAGCAGAAAGTGGAAATCGCCGCTGAAGCCGAGGCAGAAAAAAGAAGAAGAGAAGCCAAGGGTGAAGCGGATGCCATTTACTTCAAACTTGCCGCACAAGCTAAAGGAAGCCTGGAGATTCTCAGCAAGCAGGCGGAAGGTCTTGGAAAGATTGTACTTGCCGCCGGCGCAGATCCAAAAATGGCGGCAATGCTCATGATTGTTGACAAACTGCCTCAACTCGTGAAGACGCAGGTTGAAGCTATCAAGGGTATAAAAATTGATAAGGTTGTCGTTTGGGATTCCATGGGAAGTGACGGCACGCCCGCAACTGCAAATTTTCTATCGGGAATGGCAAAATCGATTCCACCATTGAATGATCTCTTCAAGATAGCAGGAATGGAATTGCCCGATTACCTGGGAAAGAAAATCGAAGAGACAAAAGAACAAGCGAAGCCCGTAAAAACAGAAGTTTCGACGAGAACGGTAACTTCTTCCCAATCTCCCGTTGTAAAAACCGAGAGACGGATTGAATCACCAAGAAAAACGAAAGATATGAGAGGAAGACAACCTTAAATAAGGTACTTAAATAAAGTAAAAGATATTTAATATCTGATACAATGCACAAGGAGCGAATTGAAATTCGCTCCTTGTTTTATCTTGTTTTATCTTGTTTTATCTTGTTTTATCTTGTTTTATCTTATCTTGTTTTATCTTATCTTGTTTTATCTTATCTTGTTTTATAGTATATAGTAATGCATTAATAGGGACAGACACCATTTTATTAATATATTATTTAGGGACAGGGATAAATTCCGGGCAATATTTCCTGAAAACAGCTTAAGCTGTATATAATTAATGAAGTCTATTTTTCTCTGCGGCGAGACGCTGCAGACACCTGCATTGTTATAATGGTGGGGGCGGGGGCGGGGGCGGCGTCCCGCCACCCAAATAACAAGACCTTATTTTCGAGAAATAGCTTGCAAATCAGGAAAATCCAATCTCCAGCTTCTTCCCAAAAGCCCTTGCCAACTTAAATAATGTTCTCAGAGTAATATTCGACTTCTTTGCCCGTTCGATTTTTTGATAAGTCTGCCAGGGGATTCTTAGTTTTTCAGCCACCTGTTTCTGGGTCAATCCCGCTTCTTTTCTCATATTCTTAAGAACCAGGGGGATCTCGATTTCCGGGTAAGGCGTGATATGAAGAATATCTTCTCCTTCCACTTTGGATGGCAAGGGGACTTCCTCATTGTCCTCAATCATTGATTCAATTACCATTGATAGAACATCCTGTCCCATTTCCACCAACTCCTCCAGGGATTCTCCCTGGGTAATTGCATCGGGAAAATCGATAAACTGAAGTGAGTATGCTGTCATATTATCATGATCTTCGAGGATTTCTTTCTCGAATTTTGCAGGATATTTCATTCTATTTTCCCTCCTTCAGTTTTTCTTCGACTTCATACATTGCCTTTATTACAGACATTTCTGTTTTCATTGTTATATACCCATGCTCTCTGGGGACAGAGAGTTTGCATTTATATAGATAGTGAATGAACTGAGAATGTCCACCCTTTTTAGAGGTTATTTTCCTTTTCCATCCTTGCTTTTTCAATGCTCTGATAATTTCTTTTGAGTTCTTGAACCTTTTACTCATATCAGCCACTAACTTTCATACATTATTATACACTATTTATAGTGCATCATCAAGTAAAAAACCATTTTCATCCGGCGTCCCAACCGGAAAAAATGTGAAGAGTAGTTTTAATAGCGAATTGGTATAATTTAATGAACAAGGAGCGAGTTTCAATTCGCTCCTTTATATATTTAGCGTCCCAAAACAGGTTCAGGACAGGTTTTCAGGATCTAATGGATTCGTTAGCTTGGGACCTTTTTCAAATTTCCGATAACCTCTTTTGTCTCCCTGGCAATCATAAGTTCCTCATCCGTGGGTATGATCCATACACGGACTCTTGAATCATCCGCGGATATTAATCTCTCCGACCCGGGCTTGTCGTTTTTATCGGGATCAAGCTTTATTCCAAGGAATTCAAGTCCCTTGCAGGATTTTTCTCTGACCAGCGGATCGTTTTCTCCCAATCCTGCGGTGAAAACAAGATCCGTAAGTCCTTCCATCGCCGCGGCGTATGCTCCGATATATTTTTTTATACGGTAGCAATATACATCTATGGCAAGCTTGGCTCTCTCATTTCCCTTGTCAGCCGCCGCTTCGACATCCCTTATGTCGTTTGATATTCCTGACAACCCGAGAAGACCGCTTTTCTTGTTAAGCACTTTGTCAACTTCATCAACGCTCAGTCCTGTCTGCCTCATTATGAAAAGAATTATCGCAGGATCAAAATCACCGGAGCGAGTACCCATAACAACTCCTTCAAGAGGAGTCATTCCCATTGAGGTATCAACGGAAATACCGTCTTTTATGGCGGCAAGACTGGCACCGTTACCCAGATGGCAGGTAATCATCCTGATTCCTTCAGGCTTTTGATTTAAAAGCTCATAGACTCTCAGGGAAACGAATTTATGTGAAGTTCCGTGAAATCCGTATCTTCTTATGCGCATTTTTTCATAATATTCATATGGCAGCGCATAGAGAAAAGCTTTTTCATCAAGTGTCTGGTGAAATGCCGTATCGAAAACACCAACATTGGGCACATCGCCGATAATTGCTTTCGCTGCGTAAATTCCAGCAAGATTCGCAGGATTATGAAGAGGAGCAAGGGGGATACATTCTTTCAATATTTCTATGACTTCGTTGTCAATAAGAACAGTGTGCGCGAATTTCTCGGCTCCATGAACAACCCTGTGACCCACTCCTTTTATCTCGGAAATATTTTTAATAAGCCCGTATTCATCACTCATAAGCTCATCAATTACCAGCTTGAATGCGGCCTTGTGATCTTCTGCTTTTACTTCCATTTCTTTTACTTTATCGTTCCAGGAAATTTTAAATATCTGACTTTTCCCGCCGATTCTCTCAACAAGACCTTTTGCCAGAAGTTTCAAATCATTATAACGAAAAAGTCTGAACTTCAGAGATGAACTCCCGGTGTTGATCACGAGAATCTTCATTCCTTCTGCCACCTAACCACTTCCTTCATAGATTTATGCTCTCTTTAGGTATTCTCCGTTTCTCGTATCCACGAGAATCTTCTGACCGGGCTCCACAAAAAGTGGCACGTTAATTGTAGCGCCTGTTTCAACTGTGGCAGGCTTTGTGCCTCCCTGGGCGGTGTCTCCTTTGAATCCCGGCTCAGTATGAGTTATCTCCAGCACCATGTGTGCAGAAGGTTCCACACCGATAGCGCGATCTTCATGGAATTGAACATCCATGCTCGCACCGTCCTTGAGCCATTTCAGAGCTTCGCCCATTACTTCCTTGCTAATCTCAATCTGCTCGTAATTGTCATTATCCATAAACACATACATATCACCGGTGGGATAAAGATACTGCATGTTTTTTGTCTCTATATGAGCCCGGCGCATTTTTTCACCGGCGCGGAAAGTTTTTTCAAGAACCTGTCCTGTAATCAGATTTTTTAATTTTGTTCGTACAAAGGCCTGACCCTTTCCAGGTTTCACATGTAGAAATTCCACGATTGTGAAAAGTGCACGGTCCAGTTCTACTGTCATTCCATTTCTTAAGTCATTGCTTGATATCATCAGGATCCTCCAATTTGATTATAATAAACTCAGATAATTTTCATCGAAAAAGTATGGGCGAGTTAATTTTTACCTATATTCAATCCTATTTTAAAATTTCCCTTCAGAACCGGTGCAGGAAATATTGAAGAGAGGGATAGAAATACTGACAAGCCAAAAAATTCGGCATTGCATCTATTTTTTTACTTGCAGACAACCGTATAGAATGAGATGTTTTTCTATTTATTTATTCAACTTCACAACCGAACCAACCTCTAATAAATCCTTTCCAACTTCTTTATAATTCTTTTTAAATTCATCGGATCCCACAACAATATTCCCGATATTTTCGCCGTTCAATTTACCGGTATATATTGTTCTATTTACGATCAAGAGGCCCGAGAGGAATATCCTGTCAGGATCCTGAGGCATGGGGAGGTTTCTGAAATTGCTGAAAACAGATAGCTTTTTAGGGTATTTGATTATTACAAATTGTGACGGTGAGTTTAATCTTCTCACATTATGCGAAATCTCCATGAAATAATAATACTTATCAGACTCTTTACCTTCCACTTCTATGAAGCTCTTTTTATAGACAGCGAGCAGCTCCTCGTAAAATCCCGTCAATCCTTTTACGCTCCATCTCGCCATTTCGCCGTCCGACAGGTTGTCGGGCATTCTATCCCGGGGTGTTATATATATCGATGAAAAAGGAATTGAGGCGTCAAATACAGCCTGGGGCGAAATCATGGTCTTTCCCTTCCGAACCCTCGCCACGGGAATTTTTAAGGGCGGAAATGGATTTTTTATCGAGAATTTCTCATCTTTCGGGGCGATATATCCCTTTTTAACATATAGATTCTCCCTGTTCAGGAGATACACATATATCTTCCTTACGCTTCTCATCTTATAGAGAAGAAACGGGGAAATCACCCGCTCCGCAGTTAACTTTGGATCCAGGGATGAGGGATATTTGAAAAACTTCATGAAAAACTTGTAATCCTGCGGATTCTTCTTTGTGGGAAGTGGGAACCCAAGATCCAGTATGTTTTTCAATTGAATATTAGTTATATCTGGTTTACAGGATTTTGAAAAAGACGGTGAATCAGGGCGATCATACTTCACCCTGTCCCCTTTAAAGAATTGAGCCTGGGGCATATATGCATAGTGAAACTTTACTGCATCATCAATTTCCCAGTTATCAATCCCTGTATTTACCGCAAAGCATTTTTCCCGCGATGTCGCCGCCTGCCATGCTATCACCATACAGGCGATTGAAATTATCAAAAGGGGCAAAAAATAGTTCTTCTTCATTAATTCGTCACCTTTCTCGTGTTGTACTTCGATTATTATTCAGATCCCCTGACATGTCATGTTATGTAAAAGTCAATACTTTCCAATAACTTATTAGCTTTGTCTGTCTGCCGGTCTGTGGCGTCGATCCGGTGTTGGATTAGGACAACACCCGATTTTAATCGGGTGGGAGGATGATGCCCCAAACATTGGGTGTTTAACCGTTTTAACGGTTTCCCATTATTTGTCTGCTCCTGTCCTGGAAACCACTAAAGTGGTTAAGTCAAGCGAAAAGGGGTGGTTATGCCCTTCCTTCCACCATAATAAATTATGGTGTTGTCTTAACTTCCGATATTACCGCGCTTTTACTGGATCAACCCCGGCAAGAACGGGTTTTACTTAACTCCGACGCCTTGCACAGCGAAGGATCTCCACTCATAACACATAGCCCCTCAAGTAAACATTCGATAGATTCTTCGCTGTGTCAATCACCGGTTATCAACATAATCCCATCTTTGAGAAAGTAATCTGAGTAAAGGATGTTTTTCGTGATCCGCTCAGTATGACAATCTCAGGGCTGTCTTTAATAAGGAATCAAATTTAATTTTCCCTCTTCTTTACAAGAGTCGCCATTGGCTTGTCATTCCCCGGAGGTTTCTCATCCTTCTTGTCAATCTTTCCCCAGTCAATCTTCCCGGTAAGCTGCATTACTACAAACAATGTCGCTATGCACATTATTGTAACCGCAAGCCCGGTATATCCCTTAAAGAAGAATGTATATGAGAAAAAGACGAGGAAAATAAGCTGTGAAAGCCCCACCTCGAGGAATGCGAACTTGTATCCGACGACAAGTCTCATATACGAGATAACCAGGAATATTGACACCGCGGAGCATATCCAGAAAGAAGCGTGAATCGATACATGATCCACGAGATATGCAAGGAGAAGATGGTATGCAAAGAAAGCGCATCCTATGAAGAAATAATTCATGGGATGAACATTCACTTTTTTCATTGTTGTAAATATAAACAGGAGGAAGAAAAACAGGAAAAGTGAAACCGGAGCAAAGTATATCACCTTACTGACCCAGGGCCCGGGATTCAGCTTTTTGGGCATATCCATACCAATCTGGGCACCCGAGAGAAGGTTGGAATATTTCCATGTCAATTTCCATCCCTTATCGGTTTTCTGCTTTTCAGTGGGAGAAATGCTGTCCTGGGGAAAGTCAACCTTGTCAAAATTCGTATTCATCACCAGTGAGAAATTCTTGATCTGTGTTACATCCGTTCCAAAATTGTACCACCATTCATCCATTCCCTGGGTGAAATATCCCACCTCTACATTTTCCGACTTTCCAGCTTCAATCACCAGACTTTCATGTAACCTGCCATCCGCTATCTGGATATCGGTTACTTCCCGGTTGCCCAGGACGAGCCTGAAGTTGTCATATACAGATCCCTTACTTGGAAGATTGAGGGTGAAATGGAATTTTCGCGTTTTACCCGTATTATTGGTGATTCTGTAGATTCCGGAGAATCCGACCCTATATGTGGAATACCAGAGGAGTCCTTTTTTCCTGTAGTCCAGTTTTAAATCGACATTGATGTCGCCTGCGTCAAGTGAAATGGGGTTGTCAACAGTTATGGTCTTCGTCTCCCTGACAATCTTTCCGTCTTTCTTGTCGGTCTCTTCTTTTGTAATAACAATTTCCTTTGTCCGGTAGAACACGGACGGAGCTTCCTGTCTCTGGACGGTGCCCCATAGCTGTCCTACCTCTAATCTGAGTTTGTTGTCCTGTGTCCTTGTTCGGATGTCAACGGTCTGCCCAAGTACAAACCAGGCAATGACCGTGCAGATGTAAATAAACGCTATTACAAATATACGCTTGAACATCTGTCATCCTCCTTTCATGGTTTGATGGGATTATCTGGATAAATTATTAATAATTACAAAAGGACGTAATTCAGGACAAGTTATTATTATGGTAGAGTGATTTGTGTGGTATTCCGGACGGTATCTCACATGTTTATTTTACTACAAAAATGTTACACTAAGGTTTCATAAAGGTTACAGGGGGGGAAAGATTTGGTAATAATTTTTACCGGGATATGAATAAATATTTGATAGATTTTTACAAAGGAGTTATAATAAAATCGGAGGTGAGAATATGCGACAAGTTATATTGTATCCGGGAGAAGATAATTTCTGGGTAGTTGAATGTCCAAGCCTTCCCGGGTGTATAAGCCAGGGAAGAACAAGAGAAGAGTCGCTGGAAAATATAAAAGAAGCGATAATGGGTTATATCCACGCGTTGGAGGAAGACGGGCTTCCGGTTCCTGTGGAGCATTTCAATGTAATGGTGGTAGTGGTATGACAAAGCTTCCGGCTATTTCGGGTAAAAAATGCATGAAGGCACTAATGTTGAATGGTTTTTATATAAAACGTCGGGAAGGAAGCCATATTATATTAAAAAGAGATATACCTTTCTCTCAATTGGTGGTACCTGATCATAAAGAGCTTGACAGAGGGACTCTTCGCGCAATAATAAGGCAATCCGGCCTTTCGGTACCGGAATTCATAAATCTTCTACAGAAATAATATTGTAAAAAAATAATTCATATGTAAAAATTGTTTTTGGCTCTTTCCAAAATCTCAAATATCTTTCCATCATCATCTTTCGATGTACGCCCCGACAGGTTTTCAATCCATCTTTTGGGGATTCCCTTTTTGCCATGCAACGCCCCGACGACCGCTCCTACAATCGCCCCGATCGTGTCATTGTCGAAAGTGTCATTTATCGCCCTTATTATTGCCTCCTCGGGATCGTTCCCGTGTTTCATCAGAATATATAAAACAGAGGGAACCGTCTCAAGGAGATACGCACTTGAGCCCCAGGCTTTGCAGGCATCAAAAGTGGGAATGTCTCTCTCGTAAGTTTCTCTTACATGCTTATCGACAAATTCATGGATTGTACCCTCATACCCCCTGAACTTCCTGCTTTTGGCGCGGTATGTATGATTGATCTCAAGGTCTTTCGCTGTGTTTATGTATGTATCAATCCACCACGAAGGCTCCGGAGGACTATCCATCTTCAGAACCTGCCATATTATATTAACAAACGAAAGGCAGGCTGAAATTGATCCCGAGTCGTTATGGGTGATCATTGCGGATAAAGCGGTATCGACCCACATTTGTTTATCTCCCGTTTTCAGATATGGAATTACCATGGGCGCAATCCTCATCAACGCACCGTTTCCCGCCGACCTGGGACCGCATTTGTACCATGGAAGTTTTCTGAGTTTATAGTTGTACAGGAATTTTATAACTGTACGCCCGATCCCGAATATTCGTTCACTGGAAAACCTTTTCGACAGTTTCTCCGGGTCAAGCCCCCCGTCTTTAATCATCTGATCAAGCGTCCAAAAAGCAAGCTGGGTGTCATCGGAAGGATAACCCACGTGTTTACCCCCAAACCACCTCGAGAAATAATCCTTTATCTCCCCGTAAACCACCCTTCTCAAACCGGGAGGCATGCTTTCTGTGGAGACCCCCAGGGAATCACCCGCCGCAAGACCGATCATAAGCCCTTCTATCCTGTCAAAATCAAAATTCTCAGGCAGATTCCCCGGCTGGACATCAAAAATACCGCCCCTGTTTATAGATATCTGCTTCTTGTTAAAAAAGGAATCCAGCAGATCCGTATTATTCATTTTTTCGTGTGGATCCTCCTCATGATGGGGTTGAATAGATACAATTCCAGTAAATAATTAATCATAAGAAAATAAGAACCTTTTAACGTGAGTAAATTTGCAAACAAATTGGCACGCAAATTAACAAACCTAAAGGTTTGAGCTACGAGGTTTGGGTTATGAACGTAGCGCGGGTTTTTAAACCCGCCCGGTGGATGTCAGATTGAAATCGGGTGTTGTCTAAAAAATGTCATGAAAGATTAAGAATTAATAGGGGAAGAAGGAAATATATTTATTTTCAGGAAAAAAATGCCCTTTACGCAAAAGTTGTAGCTATTTGACGATATATAAAGGTTTTTTCTTGCTAAAATCAAAACTTTCAAGTAATTCTCAAAAAAAATTAAGGAGGATAATTCGATATGAATAAGCGGGTTTTTAAGGCTATTGGCCTCACAATTCTGGTATTATCTTTTTTCGCAGCCATGCTTGTCGCTGGCTGCTCAAGTGGTGGAGGCGGAGGAGGATCTTCGTCGGATCCGACTTACACGCCGACATCGTCACCCACCCAGACAACAACGGTAACTGGACAAGTTACGGACAATGATGGTCCAGTTGCCAATGCCAGAGTAGAACTGGAATACACTAGCGGCTCTGGCAAAATGATTAAGGATGTAATTGTTGTTTATACAGATGAAAACGGCGATTACACAATTCCGAATGTAGAAGTTGGACAGAATGTTAGAATATCAGCTTACTATCCTGACGGAAGTTGGTTGGGTTACTATGATGTGGTGGTACAAGAAGACCAACCACCAATCGATGTTTCCCCAACCTCAACTCCAACGCCAACGCCGACGCCAAGCGTGACACCGAATCCGACGCCGACTTCGACAGCTTCACCGAGTCCGACGCCGACACCGACGGCAACACCGAGCCCGAGCCCGAGTACAACCCCAACGCCGGGGAATGGAACTCTGAATTTATCTTCAACCCCGAGTGGGGCGAAGATATTTATAGATAGTGTCGATACCGACACTACAACCCCAAATGTATTTTCCCTGATTCCAGGTAGCCATACATATAAATTAACACTGAGTGGTTATCAGGATTTTCAGGAAACTATAACGATTGTCGCGGATCAGACTGTGATTCGTGCGACTACATTAGTTCCCACATCTTCTGGGGAACAGGTCGAAGGAGATGTAAAGGATAGGGACACAGGTGGTCTCCTTGAAGGCGTAGAAATAAAATTTAAACAAGGAGAAACCACAGTTGAGACAATAAAAACAGACGACAAGGGAGAATTCTCAGTAAAATTACCAGCTGGGTTATATAGAGCCGAACTAAGACTTGCTGGTTACAGAGTAACCAGTTACCCCATAACTATCGAAACGGGGATCGTGAATGAATTTCATTGGACAATAAAAAATCTCGGTCAACAACAAACCGAGTGAAATAACAATGGTAATAATAGGCCCGCACAAAGTGTGGGTCTTTTTTTGCAGAATCCAAAATGGGATATAGAATCCAAAATGGGTTCGCAATTTTTCTACAAAACCACGCTTCGGGCGTGGTTTTGTTTTGGGGGTATAATAAGGGTTCCAGTAACAAACGGATAAAATACGACGATCTTAAATTTTATCCACACTTCACACATTAATAAATTCTATGTATAATAACATTCAAACAATTTAATAATTTTAATAGGGGGTAGCTTAATTAAGACCCTTACGGGTTCTTTTTAAGCTATTAAACATATATTTGAGCTATTTTGTTACGTCGCCATAGGAACGTAGCGCGGGTTTTTAAACCCGCTCAATTAAGACGTAAGGGGTCTTGTTGTCGGTTCTTTTTGTGATATCCCTTATTTGATTTTATCTTTTGGGATGGAATCTTTAATACCTCATAAATTAACTGAGCTTCCCCGATTTTATTTTAGGGATAATATGATAACAAATAGAGATAAAATAATTGATACCAGTTTGGCGGCAAACCTAAAGGTTTGAGCTACGAGGTTTGAGCTACGAACGTAGCGCGGGTTTTTAAACCCGCTGATCATCTATGAGGTTTGGGGTGCGAGGTTTGGGTTGCGAACGTAGCGCGGGTTTTTAAACCCGCTGGTCATCTGCGAGGTTTGAGATCAATTTGCATTATGGAGAGGATTGTTATATTATCACGTCAAAAAATAAAAAAAAGAGAATCTTGAAAAAGGGGGATCTAATCCGATGGAACAACAATCTAAAAAATTACATTTCAAAGCGAAGAGATTGAAGGGATTTGAATACCACGGATTTTATCGCTATTTCCTGACATTGTGCGTAGAAAAAAAACACCCCCTTTTCAAATCACAAAAACTAGTGGAGTTCATCCGCAGAAGTTTTTTCAAGACGGCTGAAGAATGGAAACCTGACATAATCTGCTTTTGCTTTATGCCCGATCATCTTCATTTACTCGTCGGCGGGCTCGACGAATCCTCGGTTCTGAAGGGATTTATCAAAAATTTCAAACAAAAAACCGGTTACGCCTTCAAGCAAAAGACCGGGCGAAAATTATGGCAAAGGAGTTTCTATGACCATATTCTCCGGGATGAGGAGGAGACATACGTTATAGGCAAATATATTCTTGAGAACCCGGTGAGAAAAGGGATTGTGGAAGATTATCGGGATTATCCATTTTCATGGTGTAAATATTTTGAGTTGAAAGATGGGGATTCGGTTATTTGAAGACAAATTGGCAAACAAATTCGCAAACAAATTGGCAAACCTAAAGGTTTGAGCTACGAGGTTTGAGAGGTTTGAGTTATGGAACGTAGCGCGGGTTTTTAAACCCGCTCGGTGACTGAGCTTCCCCGTTTTGTTTTAGGGATAAATGATAACAAACATAAAGGTGCCATAATAATATGCATATTACTCCGGAACAACAATCGAGGATGACAATGCCCATTACACATTGTGCGATATTTCTTACGGAGAGATGTGACCTTGCTTGCACTTATTGCTACCTGAAGAATATCGCTCCTGCAAGAGATATGAGCGAGAAGGCCGGGATGGATGTTGTTGATTTTCTTTTATCACGGGCGAAAGAATATCTTTCAATAAGCTTTTTTGGCGGGGAGCCTCTGTTGGAATTTGATCTTATAAAAAAATTAATCTCCTATGCACGAAAAAGAGCGGAAGAGAATGAAATTAAAATCACTTTTTCCATAAACACGAACGGCATACTGATCGACAGGGAAAAGATTGATTACCTTCGTAAAAACAGAATGGGAATAGTCCTCTCAATCGACGGGCTTCCGGAATCGCACGACACAAGGCGGATAACAAAAGAAGGTGGGGGGTCCTTTGACCTGCTGAATAAGAAAATCCCCATTCTTCTTGAAGATCCCCGGCAAGTGCATATAAGAATGACAGTCACGCCTGATACTGTTTCGAAGATGTTCTGTGGGGTCAAATTTATTCACGACATCGGATTTCGAAGCCTTGCCGTGGCGATGGACAGAACTGCTCCCGGTTGGACAGGCGATAAGAAGAAAATTTTTGCAGACGAATACAAAGAAATCGTTGATTGGTATATTGATATGCTCAGGGAAGGAGACAAATTCAAGCTGATCGATCTCGACTACGGTGCGGCAAGCCTGGATCATCCTTACCGGGAAAAGGGAATGCCTTGCGAAGCCGGCAGGAGTGGAATCGCCATTGATCCGGTGGGCATCATATACCCATGCTACCGTTTCGTGGGGATGAAGGATACGGCAATTGGCGATATTTACAACGGATTTGATGATGAAAAGAGAAAAATATTCTTCGACTATTCCAGGTTGAATATTGAGAAATGTAAGAATTGTCCCTTCAATTTCCGCTGTCATCGCTGCCCATGGCTTTCATATACAATCACCGGTGATTATTCAGCTCCTGTTGACATCAACTGTTTTGAAGCGGATCTTATGATTGGTCTTTTCAGGTATTTCAGGGAGAAGATGGAGAAAGAAGAAAATGAGATTTACAGGAAAAGGGTTGAAATCCTGAAGAAAAAATATTTTTAAGCATTCCCTGTCGGAGTGGAATCTTGCCACGAAAATCGAGGCTGGAAGCCTCTAAAGAGGCTAAGACGGCGTGGTTAAGCCATTCTCCCTCCCACCACAATAAATTGTGGTGTTGTCTTAAAAGTCAAATAATGTATATAAGATAAACAACTACCTCAGCGTTTTTATTTTCTCTTTGACCTTTTTCACTTGGGAATTCCTGGGAGGCGCAAGCCTGACAAATTCCTTATATGCTTCAACAGCTTCTTTATTTCTGCCGACTTTTTCGCATAACACCCCTTTCTGATAATATGCCCAGTAATATTTAGGGTCAACAGATATCGCCTTTGAAAAATCTTCTATCGCTTTCTCATTATCATCTATATCCCGGTATATTCGTCCCCTGTTGTAAAATGCATATTTATAATTGGGATCAATTGAAAGTGCGGCGTTCATATCCGCCAGTGCCTCATCATGCTTACCGAGCTTACGATATGTATTTCCCCTGTTATTATATGCCTGTTTGAATTTTGGATTGAGTTTTATTGCTTCCGAGAAATCCGCGATTGCTTTTTGATTCATTCCCAGGTTCTTGTATGCGAGTCCCCTGTTGACGTATGCTCCCACGTTTTTCTTGGGGTCAATTTTAATAGTTCTCGTATTATCTGCGATGGATTCCCTATACTTTTTCTTTTTCAGCATAATCTGCCCGCGATTGTAATATGCAAGGGCGTAATTTGGATTCAACTTTATTGCCTTTGAATAATCTGCGAGAGCTTTTTCGGTATTCCCGGAATTTTGATTGCAAAGCCCCCTGTTATTGTATGCGATGTCATATTTGGGATCGATTTTTATCGCTGATGTATAATCTTTCATCGCCCTTTCGTATTTTTTCTTTCTCATATATGCATTCCCGCGGTTGTAATATGCCTTCTTGTATTTCGGATTCAATGTGATAACTCTGGTGTAATCCTCGATTGCTTTATCATATTCTCTCATTGAGCTGTATGTAATACCGCGGTCATTGTATGCATCCTGGTATCCGGAGTATGTGGCTATAGCCTTTCCGAAGCTTTCCAACGCTTTCTTTTTGTTGTTTTTCTTCCTATAAACATTAGCTTTCTTGTAATGCGATTTCGCCAGCTTCATTTTTTGGGGAGAAACAGTGCTTGACACGGCAGGAGTCTCGATTGATGCCGCCGGTGTTCCTGATACCTCGACAACTATCGGTGGAATGAATCTCTCAGACTTCTGAGCTTTGTAGTAATAAAGTATCCCCGCCGGGAAGGCAATAAGTAACAACGATAATACAATCAATAATGGGAGAAGTGGATTGCCTTTCTTGTCTCTCCTGCCCTCGTTGGAATACTGACCGCTTTTTTCGTCCCGGTTTGAGGTGTAATCCCCGCGTTCCTGCTGAACGGATAAATCGGAGGGTCGTTGTCTCTCTGCATCCCGTACTGACTGACGTTTGCCAGTACTCCCACCTCCGGAGCGAGTTGAGCGGGATCTGTCACTTCCATTTTTCCTTGTAGATTGTGCCTGGTAGGACGATGAATCCTGTTTGATTCTGAATCCACAGGATATGCAAAATATACTTTTGTCGTCGTTCTCCACACCGCATGCGGGACATATCATGGCGATTTCCTTTCTCTCTTTACCCTGGTTTTATTCCTGGAACGATAAGAGTATTTTTCCCATCAACACGAATTCCTGCTTAGTTTTTGCCCTATATGTTCAGTCCGGGCAATCGGGGGCAGCCGTTCTCGGTGTTTTAGAAAGGGAATAATCGGATTGCAGAAAAGCTGAAATGTGTTATAATTTATCTTGGCAAGGAGATAAGGATATTGAGAATAATAGCTGAAACAAGAATTCCGGTAAAAATCAAATTTTCACTCAAAATATTGCTTGTCATAATTATTGCGATTTTATTCATCTCAATTTTTTATACAGGAAATGTATTTGCGGATTACACGGTGAAGGAGAAAAAGGACATACCGTACGTAACCGGTAGTAAATCTCATCCTGAGAAGCACAAGTTGAATGTTTTTTATCCGGAAGGAAAGAAGAATTGCCCCGTCTATATGTTTATACACGGCGGCGGATGGAAAAAAGGCGACAGGAAATTGTATGACAAACTTGGCAAGACATTCGCCAGGAAGGGTATCGTGGCGGTCATAATAAGCTACAGGCTATCGCCCGATTACAGACATCCCGCCCATGTACAGGACGCCGCCTCTGCATTTGCCTGGACATACAAAAATATCAAGAAATACAGCGGTGATCCGGGCAATATTTTCGTCAGCGGACATTCCGCCGGGGGGCACATATCGGCGTTGTTGGCACTGGACGGCCAATACTTGAAAGCCCATGGATTATCGCCAAAAAATATCAGGGGAGTTATTCCCATCAGTGGGCTTTATAAAATTGCATTTCCGACTCCCGGCAAGGGAATAAGTAGAAGAGACAAGAAATTAATGCCTGTGTTCGGCAAAGATCAATCCAAATGGGATTCCGCTTCACCCATCACTTATGTCAGGAAAGATGTGCCGCCGTTTCTCATTCTCACGGGAGAAAAGGAGCCGAGATTCGTGATTTACCAGGCGAAATTGTTTTGTAACGCACTGAAGAGAAAAGGCGCGAATGTATGGAAAAAGGAAATCCCCGGTAAGAATCATATCACCGAGATCAGATCGATTGGCAGGAGTGGTGATAAGACTTCTCCCATTGTAATAAAGTTTATTAATGAGGAAAGCAAGAATTGATTTAAGGAACTAAAGAGTTTTTTACCTCTGAGGAAATAAGGAAAATACGAAATTTCTCTGCGAGCTCTGCGTTGAAAAATAATAAAGATGGTGATTTTAAATGCCAAAAAAATACATATTCATAATAATTCTCCTAATGGGGCTGGTTCTTCTTTCAAGCAGTCTTGTGATCGGGCGGAATTTGCCCGATAAAGATCAGCCCGTCGATGTAATTGTGGTAAAAGGAGCAATCTTTTCATCAACCGCACGTTATATCGAGCGCGGCATAAAACAGTCCGAGGAAGACGGCGCAATTTGTATCATCCAACTGGACACTCCCGGCGGACTGGTCAAGTCGATGAGAGACATAATACAGGCGATGCAGGCTTCCGAGGTACCCGTTGTTGTCTATGTTTCTCCACATGGAGCTATGGCGACAAGTGCGGGCGCATATATCACGTATGCATCACATATCGCAGCGATGGCGCCGGGAACTCATATAGGATCGGCGCATCCCGTCTCCATAGGACAGGAGAACAAGCGCTGGAAAAAGAATGACGAGAATCCTTATGAATTCGGAAAAAAGAAAGAGGATGATAAAAAGAGCAAAGACAAGAAAAAAGATGATAAAAAAATAAAAGAAGATAAAAAGAAGGAGAAATCTTCCCCCGGGGTTGAGGCAGACATAGGCATGGAAAAAGCCACGAATGCAATGGTGGCGTTGATTCGTTCCCTAGCTGAGAAAACAGGACGAAACGCCGACTGGGCGGAGAAAGCTGTCAGGGAATCCGCTTCTATCACGGCAAACGAAGCTGTAAAACTTAAGGTTGTCGAAATCAATGCGGAGGATCTCAGGGATCTTCTTGAAAAACTCCGGGGAAGAAAAGTCACATTGCCCGGAAAGAAAGTTGTAACGCTTTACCCGTCACAGGATAATATAAAATATATACGCATGTCTGCAATTGAGCGATTCCTTCTGACGATCAACGATCCACAGATTGCAATTATACTCATGTTTCTCGGAACAATGGGTCTCTATTTCGAGCTTGCAAATCCCGGAGCAACAATTCCCGGCATCATCGGCGGAATATGCATTATTCTCAGCTTATATACACTGGGATCCCTTCCTATAAATTATGCCGCGCTTGGGCTTATCATACTCGCCGCGATACTATTCATAGCTGAGGTTTTCACACCCACATTCGGCGCCCTCACAATGGGGGGCGTTATAGCGTTTACTCTCGGGGCGGTTTTCCTCATACCCGCAGGCGTTCCATATCTTGAAATATCAAAAAGCCTAATTTTCTCAATAGCTCTCTTGATGGGTATTATCTCATTCCTCATATTCACCATGGTAATAAAAATGATGAGAACAAAGCCCGTCTCGGGCAAAGAAGGAATGATAGGAAAAATCGGAACTGCAAAAGAAAATCTTGATCCTGAGGGAACAATCCTTTTTATGGGCGAATTTTGGAATGCAAAATCTGAAGGAGATATAATTCAGAAAGGTAAAAAAGTGAAAGTTGAAAAAGTCGAGGGGCTCCTTTTACATGTAAAAGAATACGAGGAGTAATGGAGATATAGAATGCAAGGTTGCTTGAAGGAGACATTCCGCAGGCGAGAGGGTAATTGCAGGAGACAAAAAAGGTTTAACCCTTCTTGTGGAGAAGATAAAATTATAAGAAAAGGTAACTATTCACCACAGAAAGCTCATAAGTTTAAAGATAGCGGAAGCTTCAATTTTCTCATACTTACGATGATATACTCCCATGAATAAAGAAACCGGCATGGATATAGCATCGTCAGAGTCAAAAAAAACAGGGGTGAATAGTAACAAAAATAAAGATATAGCAGGAGGATAGGAACGATGCCAAAGTTATTCAGTACTTTCGGGTTTATAATTGTTTTTTTTCTAATAATAATATTACCCCAGATTTTCAAGATTGTCCAGGAATATGAAAGGGGAGTTGTTTTTCGCCTGGGACGTTATGCAGGAGTAAGAGGACCTGGCCTCATTATTCTCATTCCATTAATGGAACGGATGGTCAAAGTCGATCTCCGTATCATCACCATGGATGTCCCCGCCCAAGAAGTAATTACAAGAGACAACGTGACCATCAAGGTAAATGCCGTTGTATATTTCAAGGTGGTCGAACCGGAAAATGCAATTATCAGAGTAGAGCATTACATGCGGGCAACTTCACAATATGCTCAGACCGCGCTACGCTCAATCCTTGGACAGTCCGAGTTGGACGAAATATTGTCCCATACGGATGAAGTGAATGTTCAACTGCAGAAGATAATCGACGAAGCGACAGATAGCTGGGGCATAAAAGTAACAGCGGTCGAGTTGAAGGATGTCGAGCTTCCTCAGACGATGCAGAGAGCTATGGCGAAACAGGCAGAGGCTGAGCGTGAGAAGAGGGCGAAAATTATTCATGCCGAGGGTGAATCTCTTGCCGTCCGGAAGCTCACTGAAGCCGCCGAGGTAATGACAGTTTATCCTGCAGCTCTTCAGCTTCGATATTTACAGACACTAGCGGAGATCGCGGTTGAGAAATCGTCCACGATCCTATTCCCCGTGCCTATTGACACATTGAGCTCGTTCTTGCAGAGTGTCGGAGGGAAAGTCAACCCGGACTTAGAAAAACCTGCCACCGAAAAACCCTCCATCGAACCACCCAAGGATTCAGGATAACGGGACGAAGGATTTTTATTAATAACGAGTAAATCATGTAAGTATTATAATAGCGCATGAAATTTCCCTTCGGTTTCAATCGGGGGAAATGGTAATGATATAATAATAATAAATAAAATGGAGGCGATATAATTGGCAGTCGTTTATATTGATGGAAAATTCTATGACAACAAGGATGATGCAAAAATTTCCGTATGGGATCATGGTTTCCTATATGGAGACGGAATTTTTGAGGGAATACGGGTCTATAACGGATTAGTATTCAAGCTGGATGAACATCTGGATAGACTTTACGATTCTGCGAAGACTCTTGCAATGAAAATCCCCCTTAATTTCGAAGAGCTCAAGGAAGTAACCCTCGAGACAATCCGGCGCACAAAAGAGAAGGATTGTTACATCCGTCTTATTATTTCCCGTGGCAAGGGAGACCTGGGAATAGACCCCAGAAAATGCCCAAAAGCTACCGTAGTGATTATAGTGGATACAATCAAATTATTCCCGGAGGAATTATACGATGTGGGAGTTGACGTGATTATCGCTTCAACACGCAAGAACGTTATGGATGCCCTTAATCCAAACGTTAAATCACTCAATTACCTTAACAATATTATGGCCAAGATAGAAGCGGTACATGCCGGTGTTCCGGAAGCTATTCTTGTCAATGCACATGGACATATAACCGAGGGAACCGCCGATAATATTTTCATTATTAAAAACGGTGTATTGAAAACCCCGCCGGCCTATGCAGGTATTCTCGTTGGAATTACAAGAAATCTTATAATGGACATCGCACGTTCCATGAACATCCCTGTACAGGAAACGCTTATGACTGCTCATGATTTATTCATTGCCGATGAGATTTTCCTTTCAGGAACCGCCGCAGAAATGATTCCCGTTATAAAAGTCAATCAAAGAGTTATTAACGATGGAAAACCGGGACCCATATTCCGCAAACTGCTGGAAGGACTCAGAGCAAAAACTAAAGTGGAAGGCACGCCCGTATATTCAAAAGAACAGTTGAATAAAATGGCGAAAGTATAGCATTCCATTATCTGATTTTTATATTTAATAATATACAGAATCAATATAAAACCAAAAAACCCACATTGTAACATGTGGGTTTTTTATATATCAACTGTTGTAGTTTTTGTAGTCTTTGCGGTGAATAGTTGCTGTATCAACCTAAACTAAAGATATTTATTCCAATTCAACAATCCAATATCCCATTTCATCAGGAACCAGGTTATGTACATGGGTTTCTTCGGTTTTCTCAACAGCTTCATATCCGCCTCGGCAGGGGTTCGGTTGTTCTTCCCTGTATTACAGTGACCGCAGGCACAGACACAATTTGTCCAGACATCCTTGCCTCCGCGACTACGGGGCAAAATATGGTCAACCGTGTTGCCTTTTTTGCCACAGTATTGACAGTTATGTCGATCTCTTATCAGGACATTCTTCTTGGTAAGAGGAACTTCCCTGAAGGGACTGACAATGTAATATAGCAATCGAATAATCGAGGGCATATCAATTGTTACTGACGGAGAATGTATTTCTCTGTCGGGGCGGATCTCTAGAACTTCCGCCTTTCCTTTGTATAACAACTTGATTGCTCTGTGCAGGCTGGTGACATTCAGGAACTCGTAACCGGCATTCAGAACAAGCACATACTCCGCCATCTTAAACACCCCTCCGGATTCTCTTCATACTCGCACGAACCGGCACAATTTGACCCTTACCAGCCGATACTCACTACCGGAACCACGAGGCGGCTACCAGGAGGTTCTTCATCTTCTTCCAACTCCAGTTCACTGTTTCTGAACTCAAGCCAGATGAAGTATCCCATAGCCATTACCATGGTAAACCACCCTAACATCGATCTTGCAAAATCGAGCATCATTTTTACCGCCTCCTTTCGTACTGTATTTCCGGGTATCGTAAATTCCATTTAACAACTTACAATTATTTAGTCGCATTTATCTAATATTTTATTACCTTTTGGAAATCTCTTTACTACAAACCTCTATTAAAAAACCGGGAGAGTTATCAACCCTCCCGGCTATTTGCCTGATATGATAATAAATTCATTATTGCCATAATGGAGGGCGCTTAATAATTATATTAACTTTTTTAGAGATTCTTCCACTGACCCATAAACCTGAGTCTGAACTCATTTAAAATTCACCACAATTTTAAATATAAATATTTTCTCTCATCATTAAAGCTATCATGAAATCAACAGAGTGTCAAGATTGAGCTTGTTAAATTTAGATTAACAAACGGAGATTCGAACGGGATCATTTCTTAGCAATAGTTAATTGTTATATATTCATCATTCCTTTTATGCATGTTTAAATTACTTCAAGTTGTTCGACATAATGGTCCATAAAATCAGACTCCCAACACATGCGTTCCTGGCGTTTTGTTAACAATTGTGTAACCTAAGTCCAACGGATGCCGGAGCCCGATTCCCGTCTCACGTTTTCCACTTCCATTCCTGGTAGCGGAGGTTTTTGACTTACCCATATATAGTGATTTATTTGCGGATTTAAAAACCCGCGCTACGTGATTGAAGTGAAGAATTACAAAATTTATTGAGAGAAACAGGAGGGAATGAAGGGCTCTCTGGTCGTAATTAATATATATGGGAAAAATAAATATTCTTGACAAGACAGTTGCGAATAAAATTGCCGCCGGAGAGGTGGTAGAGCGCCCCGCGTCTGTCATAAAGGAACTTATCGAAAACGCCATTGACGCCGGGGCAAAGAAAATACAGGTCAACCTGGAAGAAGGCGGGCAAAAGCTCATCGAAGTGATTGACGACGGTATCGGAATGTCCGGTGAGGACGCAAAGCTTGCCATGGAGAGATTCGCCACGAGCAAGATAAACTCGTGGGAAGATCTTGAGTCGATCAACACATTCGGATTCAGAGGCGAGGCACTTCCCAGCATATCAGCAATATCCAGGCTCACTATAACCACCCGCGAGCATGATTCAAAAGTGGGATACAGGGTGGTCTGTAACGGCGGCGAGGTCGAAGATCCCGTGGAAGTGGGCGCGCCCGTCGGCACAAGGGTGACGGTGAGGGATATATTTTACAACACTCCAGCAAGACGCAAATTTCTGAAGAAAGCTTCATCCGAAACGGCGCATATTGTGGGTATCACACAAAAACTAGCTCTGGTGAATGATAATATCGCATTCCACCTGGCAAGCAACGGCAGAACGCTCATCAACTTCCCCTCGCAGATGAACCTTAGAGAGAGGATTCTCACCATATGGGGACTCCCCCTCGATTACAACTCCATTTTTATCGAGCATGAATCACCGTCGGTGCGGGTGTCCGGGTACATTTGCCCACCTGATAAACTAAAATCACACCGTTCATACCAGACATTTTTTGTAAACGGCCGGTATATAAAGAATATCATGATCAACCAGGCGGTTGTGGAGGGATTCTCCCCGCTTCTTCCGGCCGGGAAATTCCCAATTGCCCTTATTTTTATTGATCTGTCCGGCGAAGATGTTGATATTAATGTTCATCCAAACAAGATGGAGGTTCGCTTTTTAAGACCCGGAGCGATTTTCAAGACTGTCAGGGATGCCATAAAAAAAGGATTGAGAGATTTCGGATACACTCCCTTCACGCCGGTTATGGGAGATGTGAACCCGTTGCTACAGGCTCCTGTATATCCCGCGGCAACACATGAATCGCAAAAATCAACCACATCAGGATACCTGCCTTCCTCCGTTGAGTTACCGGGGTTTGTTGTTGAACCGGGATATAGAACACCTCCTGCAGGGATCCAATATACAAAGACGCCGGAAACTGACCTGCCTGTAAAAAGGGAATTCAGAGCGCTTGCCCAGATAAGAAAAACATACATTATCGGGCTTGTGGGAGATGAAATATGGATTGTGGATCAGCACACCGCACACGAGAGGATCAATTACGAGAAGCTCTCAAGAGTTGGGAAAAATATAGTGGGTTCGCAGAAATTGATGTTTCCCATAATGATGGAGCTTCCTCCAACGCTTTTTAATTTCCTTGGAGATAAAAAGGAGAGGTTTGAAGAGATTGGTTTTGAGATTGAACCTTTCGGCGGGAACAGCTATCTTATTAAGGCGGTTCCGTATGGGTTCAATAAATTGGAGAAAAAGGAAAACCTGATAGAAATCCTCGAAGAAGTGGCGGAAGGAGAACCTTACAGCAACCTGACGGCGCTTTACGAACATTTGAGGGCGACAATTGCATGCAAATCCTCGATAAAAGCAGGGGATACCTTGAACGTCGAGGAGATGAACTCACTTGTAAATGAACTTATAAGAATGGATTACTCCTCGTTTTGCCCCCATGGCAGGCCGGTTGTGATAAAGCTCTCGAAGGAACATGTTGACAGGATGTTTTTCAGGAGTTAGGGAGGCTGTAGTATTCCCAAAAAAACCGTAAGGAAACGCAATTATTCAGACCATCCCACAATTTGAGTAGCGGCGGGTCTCCCGACCCGCCTGGAAACGGCATGAAATCTATATGGAAATAAATATAACTAAGCACTTTCATAAATCACTTGCCCTGTTCTCAGGACTTCGCTTATGAAGCTAGCGGGTTCACGTTCCTCGTATTCGCTGAGGTAAAACAGAGTGGGAGTGATATAAAAATCAATGGGGCGGCGCAATTTTCTAAGCAGAATTTCATCATCAAGGGAGTTAGCCCCGGGCTCTTTTTTGACAATCAATGCAACCATCTATGTCACTGTATTAATTCGCTTCCCCCCTGACTTGGGAGCCGAATAACAGTGCCATTCTTAAATCGAACTTCTGCCTGACAACCTCGATATATTGCTCTACCTTTCTTTTAACTTCTTCATCAACCATTCGAAAAGCTCCTCGGTTGAAGTTTGCCAATTTTGAGCATACCCCTTGCGGTATCGAGGTCGTATTCCGCCGACTCGATCCATGACCTTATTGTTCTTTCATTTTCTATTTGCCAATACTATTCCCCTCCACATGATATTTTATCATAAAAATGCATTGAATGAAATATGCACTTCACAATTCTGGGCGAAATGAATGAAATAGAATGAAGTCGAGAATCCAAGACAATCTTGGCGGCAACGCATTTTTTATGATGAATCGTGTGGAAGTCTTACATATTGAAGAAATTCTCCAAGCATTTATTGATTTTGCAGGAATGTCGGGGGGGGGGGGGGAAAATTTAAAAAAACTAAAATTAAAATATGATTTTTCCCTGAAAAAATTTTTTTTTTTAAACAGGGCTGCTTTTAGGGGTATTTAGGGGG
>JAIORV010000139.1 GCA_021107945.1 Vulcanimicrobiota bacterium
CGGGAATAACTGATCTCAAGGCGGCATGATTTTTTGACAGAATGTATATACACCCTAACCAATTCCCGTGTCTCATATTTTGGAACAAAGGAAACAGCCAACCTCCTCCGAAAACACGGTGGGAAGGAATAACAACCTTGAATTATCCTCAAACGGCAATATTCAGAATTCCACCGATGGATCCGGTTCCGGATGGGCGGGACGGACTCAATATAGATAAAATTACAAGTGGAAAATAACGGGGTAAAATAAAGAACCCGGCAACTTTCATAATTGCTTCTTTTTCGAGAAGAAGAGCAAGAAAACAATTCAATTCACCTTCTGAAATGAGTAAAAATTCTCAATACAAAGAACAAGTTTGAATCCCATTCAAATATCCCTGAGAACCAATTTGTTAACGTCAACAAAAAGGTTATAAAGAAGCATTGAGTATAAATTGAATGTTTTTCACCGGACATTTCACCATATTTCATACAAAACCGTTCGGTTTTATTGATAAGGCAATAAGAGTGGATATATAAATTAAAAGAATGGAAGAGACAAATTATTTGCATAAAGCCTTGTCCTGAAATTCAGGATGGCACAAAAAAATCTGACCTCTTCCATTCTAATTAAATCTTGATTAATTCGGGAGACTTTCTCCATGTTAATAAATTAATAAATTTTTCAGGAGAAGTCAAGGAGGAAAAGCTTATTTATGTATTTATTTAACATCAGGACTTACGCAATTGTCATACTGAGCATCAGTCATATTGTCATTCTGAGCGATATAAGAAAGAATTACTTTACTCCGATGACTTTCTCAAAAAAGGAATAAGGAAGATGGAAAGAGGAATAAGGATACCGAATCCCGCTTCCATTTTCTCTTTTCTTTTATCCTTTTTCCACTATCTTTTCAGCGAAGAATCTCCATGGGCTTGGGAATGGCTTGAAGAGATCCTTCGCTGAGTAATTAATCGGAAGAAAGTAAAGCTCTCTCTTGCCAGGATTGATCGAGCAAATTAAGGCGATCTTTTTCCGCTCAGGATGACAGCCTGGAAGACATCGGAGGTAAGTGAAGGAATGACAGTTTCACGCATTTCTTTCCTGGAAATGAGTAAATCCTGTTATAGATAGAACCACACATACAAAAAACATGATACTATTCAGACCTCTTTTATGGGAAGGACTATTCAATATCGATTTCATGCCGTTTCCCGGCGGGTCGGGAGACCCGCCGCTACCCAAACAGGGAGCCGGTCTGAATAATTGCAAAAACATTAAAAAGTATTCATGGAGGATTTTTGGGTAAAAGAGTAAAATATGCCCGGAATATCAATTGAATAATTTAGAAAAAACAACGGAGGCGAATCTCTTGGTTAAATATTGCAAGAAATATATAGATACATATTATGTACATTTCAAATTTTTCAAGCCCGAATGCATGGATAAGAGAATCAGGGAAGTCATGATGAGAAAGAATGAATGCTCCCAGTGTCCCGGAATTAAAAGATGCCGTTGGCATCCTGAATTCTGGATGGAAGGCGAAGAGGACAGGATGAAAGAGAACGAAAAGTTAATGAAAAAATACCCCGATCAGGGCGAATTACTTCTCTTGCCCGAAGACATTATTGAGGATTCCGGGATCATTCAGATTGAAAAAGATGTTCCCGAGATTGAGACAATACTGGGCATATAAATCCTTTGACCCTAAGCAAGTTTCCTGAAATAAATTCAGGGCAGGTAAGGCATGCAAGGAGAATAAAATGGAAATTAATCTTGACAAACTATTAAACGAGAAAATTTTTGTGGCATTAAGAGATATCAAAACTCTTGCCACTACAGGGATTGAGCATGAGGAAAACGTCTTTATCCTCAGAGGACACGAGTCCAGACATGGGATATGGGTGGAGGCAGACAATATAAATGCCTGCCCCGTTTGTATTGATGGCAAGAAAATTGAGGAATGCAAGGCGGTAATTTTCATTCCCTGGTATCATATCGTCTCAATGGTTCATTTTCCCGGCGCGAAAAATATTGAAATAGACCTTCCTAAAGCAAGGAAGATAGGTTTCAGGCAGAAGAAATAAAAATCATCACTCGATTTTTCCGATTCTTCTTTCATGTCTTTCACCCTCGAAAGGCGTGGAGAGCCATACTTTTACAATTTCCCTTGCAATCATAGGGGTGGTAATTCTGCCGCCTATCGTAAGGACGTTTGCGTTATTATGGGCTCGTGAAAGCCTTGCCAGGGTTGTATTTGTGCATTGTGCCGCCCTTATTCCCTTTACCTTGTTTGCGGTTATATTCACTCCCAACCCTGATCCGCAATAGATTATCCCCAGGTCATTCTCACCCCTTGCCACGGATTCGGCCGCAGGGCGTGCAAAGTCGGGGTAATCGACGGATTTCCCGGCTTCATACGTGCCGAAATCCTGTACCTGGTGTCCAAGTTCATTCAGGTATTCTTTTATATCCTCTTTTAAATCATATCCTCCATGATCGCTCGCCACGGCAACCTTAAAAGATTTCGCAACTTTCAACCTGAATTCTTTCTCCTTCTCCCAGCGTTTGATAACTTCTTCAAGGGATTCCCTTATCTCGCCATATACGTCCCTATAAACTTCTATTCCCTGCCCGATGGGATCCGGAATATCATAATCGATTTCCTCACTGTCCACGGGTTTCTCTTTTTCCATTCCACATGCATATTCTTTGAGGGAGAAAATTTTGTCCTCGAACCAGGGGAATTTGGAAATAAGATGTGATTTCTGCCTTGAAGTCATACAGAAGACAATGTCTGATGACTCAAACATGGACAGATGCATTGCCCTTGATTTGTATTGTGATATATCCACTCCCATCTCTCTGGCGGCGCGAATCGCATTCGGCGGCGGGGATACTCCCGGGAACGCGTAAATCCCAGCGGAAGATACTCGCATATCTTCAAGATTATTTTTGAATTTTTCTTTCATCAAGCTTTCAAATTGAAAATACGCATACGGACTACGACATGTGTTTCCTGTACATATGAAAAGAAAATGTTTTAGAATTAGAATCAACTCTCTTCCTTAACCTGCCCTGAATTTATTTCAGGGATCTTATTTTCAGATTCTTCCAGATGATTTTGATTAAACAATTTTACAACTTCATCGGCCATTCTACAGAACTTGAGCATGAGCGTTCTTCCGAGTCCTTCCCGTGGAATTCCTTCCATTAGAATGATCTCAGCCTGGTGCTTTTCCATATCACGTAAAATCTCAAAAATCCCCCGGGCAATCAGGGCAGGATCATTCCTTGCCCCCATTTTTCTATGCAAGCTCAGGTTCTCAAATTGGTTGGCAAGCTCATCCGTTGTAATCAGTCCTACCTTTTTGTCTTTAAAAACCTTCAGGTAACTGTTTATTTTCTTGGCAATCCTTTCAGTGTCTCCTTCGAGCAAAATGAGTTTTGTTTTTTTGCTTGAAACAGGCTCATCTTTTGACCGTGGCACAACGTTGTCTGAAAAAATCGGAGCCGCGCCAATTGCGATTGCTATCTCTTCCATTGTGATAAAACCGGGTCTGATTATTCTCGGAGGATCACTGGTGACATCGAGAACCGTTGACTCAATTCCCAGTGGGGTAGTGCCCACATCCAGGAGAACATCGAATTTGCCCCCAAGCTCTTCAAGTATAGACTCGGCTTTCACACAGGACAACCTTCCCGATGAATTTGCCGATGTTGCGGCGACAGGAGTCCGGCATTCCTCCAGGAATTGCAGGCATATATCATGCCGGGGAACCCGAATTCCCACTTTTCTCAACCCGCCTGTTACGATGTCGGATACTTTGTCGTTTTTCTCGAATATTAACATCAGGGGGCCCGGTAGGAATTTTTCCATTAAAGTACATGCCCTGGAGTTTATTTTACTGGTATATTTCTCGACTTCACTCACATCGTGCAGGTGAAGCGCTACAGGATTTTCAAAGGAGCGATTTTTCGCCCTGAATATATCAGCGACCGCTTCATCGTTCATGGCATCGGCTCCGAGGCCGTAAACGGTTTCAGTGGGAAAGCAGACCAGCCCTCCCTCGCGGATAACATCGGCGGCCTTACCTATAGCTTTCTTTGCCTGCCCCTTATTCCTGACACTATAAACTTTTGAGCTTCTGCTTTCTAACAAGGGCACTCCTCAAATCTGTCGGAAAACGACATTAACTTTGTTTTTTCAACTTTAATTATATCAATTATCATGTCAACAACTTCTTCAATTTTCACCATCTGTGCTTCCTTTTCATCTCTGAGCTTCAACTCCACGAGTCCATCTTTTATCGCTTTCTTGCCAACTATGACACGCAGGGGATAGCCTATGAGATCGGCATCCTTGAATTTGAATCCCGGTCGGGAGTCCCGGTCATCATATGCGACGTCAATGCCTTTTTCTTTGAGCTTCTTGTATATCTCCTCCGAGATTCCGCGTTGCTCGTCATCATTATACATAACCGGCATCACCAGGCATTCATACGGTGCAATCGATATTGGCCATATAATCCCGTTCTTATCGTTATGGGTTTCGATTACAGCCGCCACAATTCTTGTAACGCCTATACCGTAGCATCCCATGATGAAGGTCTTCCTTTCGCTCTTATCATCCAGGAATGTGGCTTTCATATCGTTGGAGTATTTTCTTCCCAATTTGAATATATGCCCCAACTCGATGCTTCGCTTTGCATCAAGCACTTTTCCGCATTCCGGGCATTTGTCACCTTCAACCGCATCACGGATCTGGATATATTTCCCCACCGTGAAATCAGTCCCGGGGTTAACATTTCTGAAGTGATAATCTTTCTCATTCGCTCCGCATATGGTGTCAACCATATACTTTATTTCGGGATCGGCAACGACAACGGAGGGATCCATTCCCACAGGACCTGAAAATCCCAGGTGTCCGCCGGTGAATTTGAGAATCTCGTCATCATTCGCCATAGCAAGGGTTTTTACGCCAAGTCCTCTCCTCAGCTTTACCTGGTTTATATCACGATCTCCCCGAACAATAGCCATTATGGGTTTTCCGTCCGCGATATAGACAATAGCTTTCATAAACCTATCTGCGGAAATTTTCAGGGATTTACAGAGTTTCTCGATAGTGCTGACGCCGGGTGTATGAATTTTCTCCCGACTGCTTTCTTTCGAGCGTACAGGAGGATCCTTCTCCTCATCTTTGAAATACGCCATCTCCTTGTTTGCGCCGTTTCCACATTCGCATAGGAACACTGTATCCTCACCGACCGGTGATAATACCATGAATTCATGGTTGTCGGTTCCACCGATGGGTCCGGGATCCGCTTTTACCGGTACGGTCTCCATTCCACATCGGGCAAAAATGCGCCAGTATGCCCGATAGTTATCCCGGTATTTCTCATCCAGGGACTCGTCGCTGTCGTGGAAGCTGTAGGCGTCCTTCATGATAAACTCTCTGCCTCTCATCACTCCTGCTCTGGGGCGGGGCTCATCACGGAATTTTGTCTGGATCTGATAGAGCATTATGGGAAGATCTTTGTATGACTGGATTTCCTTGCGGGCAATGTCGGTTATTACTTCCTCGTGGGTCATTCCCAGGCAGTAGTCTCTACCCCATCTATCCTTGAGGCGGAAGAGGTTATCACCCATTTCCTCCCACCTGCCGGTCTCCTCCCACAGTTCCCGGGGATTCATGGCAGGCATCAGAAGCTCCTGGCCTTCTATGGCGTTCATCTCTTCCCTGATTATGTCCATCACTTTGCGGATTACCTTCCATCCCAGGGGCAGGTAATTATAAATACCGGACGAAACCCGCCTTAGCATCCCGGCGCGGATCATCAGTTTGTGACTCATGACTTCCGCTTCCTGGGGATCTTCTTTTAATGTATGTGTTAACATTTTGGAAACTCTCATTGTCTGGATCCTTTCTATCTTCATTTAGAAGATGATGGAAAAAGGATAAAAGAAAAGAGAAAATGAAATCGCGATTCGTTATCCTTCTTCCTCTTTATATCTTCTTTATTCCTTTTTTGAGAAAATCATTGGAGGAAAGTTATTCTTTTTTATAAAGTTCAGAATGACAATTGCGTAAGTCCTGTTAATAAAAAAGTACTCTATTCTCCAGCTTGAACTGATTATTGGACAGACCGGGCACTTTTACCTTCCGTCAAAATCTATCTTTACCGGGCATTTCATCGCCCTGTTCCACCAACCCGGTGGCACGAGAGTACGATGTAATACTTCCTCTATATCTATATCATACATCATATTGTTGGCATGAGATGGGAAAATATGTCGGATGTCCAGGTTGTTTTCCATTATATAATCATGAACCCGGTTGATTGAATTGTTGGCAACCCTCAGCACTTCCCGGCAGTTGCCCGGATCGCCCTCCATCAGCCACCAGTCACCCGTAAACAGAACATGGTTAAAATATGTGATAACATCTCCCGGTGAATGCTTGGGAGCATAGACCTGGTGGATGACCTTATTCCCCAGGGGTAAGCTGATACTGTCCTCGTAAAGGTGATCAAATATCTCGTCGGATCCGGGTAGAGCCATCCATATTTCGGGATGGAAAAGAAGTTCCGCGCTACATGTTTCATGCAGGATGAATGACGCCAGCTTATGGGCGATAAACTTGGCCTCGGGAAATGCCTGTCTGTATTCCCCGATTGAATACACATGGTCGCGGTGTGGATGCGAAACCAATACATATTTTAATTTGAGGTTGTTTTCCTCGATTATCCGTACTGCAATGTCAACCGGGGGAGTCTCCCCGGGATCGTATTCAGGTGCCTCAAACAGGGCACATTCATCTTCATCAATAAAAAGCCATGCGCCGGACTCCACGGAGCAGAACCGGCCTATGAGATAAATACCATCATATTTTTTTTTCACAAATATCCTCCCGATAATTTCAACATAAAAAATATCGTTATTAAATTCTGTTCTTATTCTTCATCTCCCTCTAACGGGGAGGAGGGAAATGGGAAACGAGAAATGGGACGCAAGAGTTTGTCATAACGACTTCACTTTGTCAAGTTACTCTGCCGGACTTTTTCCAATAAATATTGTATCTATTTTGCTCTTCGAGGTCTTTTGTTTCTCCTCCAGTTTTATCAGTGACCCGGTCTTGAAGAATGTCAAGTTAATCCCGCCTATTCAGGAAGCTTCTTCTCGCTGTATGGAAGATCGGGAAGGATAATCTTATCCGCAGGTCTTGAGGGTTGAGCTTTTTCCGTCTTTTCTTTTTTCTTATCCTCCTGAACGAGAAAATTACCGGTAACACCGCCGACTGCCATGAATGTTTCTTTCTTCAAATCTATATATGCTTTTTTACATGTTACCCAGTTGTTCGATCCTTCCTCGAATCTGACTCTACCCTCCATTGTAATAAGATCCGAACTTCCACTATAATGAGCTTTGTCCGCATAGGCCCTGCGGTTCTTCTGCTCAACCGCCACATCTGTGCTCGCGGTGCCTTCCCTTGTGAGCCAGCTATAGACAAGGGAATCACAGGTAATTGTCGTTACGCCGGAGGGAAGCATTTCGCTTCGCTCTCCGGGGGATGATTCAAGATCCCTCACGGTGACCAGTTTTACATTCCCCTTCAACTTTGCCACATTCTCATTATAATTAACTATCATAACATCGCCCACAATGGTGGTGCCGGGCTGAAATATCTTGACATCTCCCTCTATTCTCCCCTTGCGGGTTTTCATATTAAAATACGCCAGGCTTCCTGACAGAACCGTCTTTTTATACAAAAAACGAACATTACCCTCAAGAGTAACTTTCTTCGCCTTCTCATCATATATCAGCCTGTCCGCAGTGAGTCTGACGTCGCTGTCCTGTGCCGGGACGGATCGGCATATACATAAAACTATGATAATTATGGCAAGGAAGAGGATACATATGGATGTTTTTCTTATTTTTTTCATTTAATTACACCTTTAGCTGTCTTTGCAAGAATATCGCGTAGCCGGGTGGAGTTGTTCCGGGCGCAATATAATGGGGGGTTGTCCCTGGCTACCCGGGAGACGAAGAGGTCTGGATACTTGCTGATTACTTTAGTTTTTTTAGACGTTCAAGGAGTTTTTCCCTCTTATTTAAGAATTTCTTCCTTAGATACCCCTTGTTTTGATAATAAATCTCTGCTTTTATAAGTGCCATATCACAATTCGCCATGGCTTTTTCTTTTTCTGAATCAAGATAATATGTCCTGGATAATTCCAGGTAACCATCGGGAAAGTCCGGATTATAAACTACGGATTTTTGATATGAAAGTCTTGCGCTTTTCAGGAGTCTTGCCGCTTTCTCTTTGTTAAATCCAATTCCATGGGATCTTCTAAGAAATTCCATCTCCCTCATTCTCATATAGACAATACCAAGCATATAATAAGATTTATATGCATTACTATCTATCTTTACTGATTCTTCATACATTTCCCTTGCATTTTGCAGGTCCTGAATGGCCTTTTCATAATTTTTCTTGTATTTTTCAAATTCTTTCATATGCTTTTGTGCAATACGATAGAAATACTCCCCTCTAATAAAAGCATGTCTGGATCGGGTATCTTGCACGAATAAATAGAACCAGCCCGCCATCACAAAAAGAAGAAACAAAAAAAATCCGGTTGAAATCGCCCAGAATATATCTTCCATTTTTTTTCTTTTCTTTTTTTTCTGATATAATCTCTCCTCTTCCTTCTTTTTTTGGGCAAAAATGACATCTCTGAATTGAAGAAGTTCAACTTTTATCTCAAGGTCAGGATCGAGTCCCAGTCCATAATTAACATACCTGAGACTTTCTTCGTAGGCTCCCTTCTCCAGTAGGGCGTTGGAAAATCCCTTTATAAGTTCGGGATTTGATGCAAATATTTTACAAAGATTGTTATAGGGATCAAAATTAGGCTCAACATCCAATGTGAACATATAGCAATCCACACTGTGTTTATATTCTGAAATCATAAGGTAAGAACGTGCCAATCCATACCAGCCGTCAGAGAAGTCAGGGTAAGTATCGGCTATTTGCCTGTATAATTCATTTGCTTTCTTATACTCATTATTTGCCAGGCAGGTTTCTGCCTGTAGTAGTAAATCATTGAATTCTTGTGGAAGTGAGCTGAAAATTGAAGGCATAATTTATCCCCATATATACTATTTGGATTCCTGTGTGTCCTTACCCTTGTCGTCCTTTGTCTTTGTTTTCTTCTGCTCACCTTCCTTCTTTGATACAGTCTCCTCTTTTCCGGGTTTTCCTTTCCCATCTTCTTCATTCTTATTAGTTTTCTCTTCTTGTAGTTTAGTATTAACCCAACTGAGGAAAGGCTGAACAGTGCTTTTAATCTCGGAGACCTTTATTTTATCTCCCGAATACTTCGATTCCGAAATTTCTATGGCTTTCTCAAAAAAATCCTTTGCATCCTTGAGCTTGTTTTCTTTCATCTTTAATCTACCCAGAAGTATGTAGGTATCGATATTATTGCTGTCCAGTTGAATAGCCTTATCAAGATGCTTCTGTATTTGAACGAAAAAATCAGTTTCAAGCTTGGAGTCTGCATTGGCAATATTTATTTCATTGTTGACTTTTCCAATTTCCCAGTATGTCCTCGCCAGCCAGTAATGCGCCTGTGCATTATTGGGATTTTTTTTAAGTATGTCCTGAAATATTTCATCGGCCAGTCCATACTCCTTGACGATATGTTTGAGTTGCCTGACTTTTCCGGTTGAATCCATTTTCATTCTGTAGGCCGACTGGAAAAAAGCTCTTCCCTTTTGAATATTCGGTCCCTTCCTGACATGCAAAAAGAGGAGAATGAATCCTACAAGCAGTCCTATAAGCACAAAACCTATAATGGATTTCATAAATACATTTGCGCCCCGTTCACCCTTTTTATACTCTTTTGTTTTCTCGGCCATTTTATCTGCAAGAAGATTATGAAGCTCTTCCCTCAAAACCAGGACTTTTGTTCTTTCTTCCAGCGATATTTTAAGCTCGACCAGTCTATCTGTAAATTTCATGCTTTCATCATATAAAGCTTCCTTGTATAAAGCTTCCGCCAGGCCAAAGAGCTTCTCCGGGTTGTCCAGGGAAAGAGATAAAAATCTATTGAATATTCCACTTGTGGGGTTGGCTAATATACATTTTTTATATGCCCGGGCACATTCCGGAAAACTCTCCTCCATAAAATATACCCTTGCAAGGCCGAACCATCCTTGTGCCAATTTGGGATATGCTATGGTAAGCTCAAGATATATATGCTTCGCCGTGTCGAGATCTATATCTAAAAAAGCCTTCTCCGCCTCAGCCTGTTTACTTTCAAATTCAACCGGAATGTCACTTGAATCGATTTCTATTTCATCAGCCATATTTATTAACCCCCGAGAAGATAATGTTTTACAAACAACCGCCTTTATATTCGTTTTATTAACGTTTATTTCCTTTTTGTAAGATATTAAGACTTTTTTTGGCAGGCTCGAAACCGGGATTGGATTTCAACTCCGCCCTGTAATGCCGGATCGCAAGCTCCACTTCCCCCTCGGACTCATATAGCTTTCCAAGATTAAAATGAGCACCGGGATAATTGGGATTTAACATGAGAATCTGCTCAAATATTTTCAAAGCTTCTGCTTTTTTTCCCAGCACTGCATTAACATAACCCAGGTTTGCAAGCGCCGGTATATAGCCGGGCTCAATCTCGACAGCCTTTTGTAAGCATCCCGACGCTTCGCCCCATTTTTGTTCCCGAATATATTCAAAGGCTTTCCGGTTGAGACTATATGGAGTGACGGGGTAATTCAGCTTTCGATTCCGAGCTTTTTCAATAACCCAACTGTTTTCAGGAGTATTTCTAATGAATACCTTCTCAATCTGATCTTCGAAAATCAATATCCACTTCGAGCTTTTTTCAAGCTTGTCCGGCAGGTAGTGTGCATTTATGTCTCTCAACAATTTGTTGCAGAATATAAAATTGATATTATATTTATCCATCACATTTTCCCAGCCCGGATCCCCTCGCATGGTCGATAATGATTCCCTGTAAATTTGTTCCGAATATACGGTGTTTGCCCTGCCGTCGATAAACACCCTGTACTTCGGGTAAATTTTCCATATAAAATAACCGCCCCATTCGTATGGATTATACATCCTGCCGGGTATATCGTTGAGCTTTAAGAATTCCACTCCTGCGGATGGGAATAGATCCCTCTCCATGTTCAATCGGGCATAATCTATCCTTTTTCTTCCGGGGATGATAAAAATAAACGATGATAGAATAATCATAAAGACAAAAAGAGCCAGAACAATGATCTTGCAAGCTTGTTTCATGATGGGAGATATTTTTGGAATAAATTTGCCGATGTAAATTCCCGTCTCATAACAAATAACGGCCATTACCGGCACGAGGGCGATTGAATAAAGCACCGAATGCCGGACCGTCGTCAGCGATAGGTAAGAAAACATTGATATCAGGAGGAAATCCGTTGTTCGAAGCTTCCTGCTGAAAATGACCGATCCAATAAGAACAAGAAGGGCGACTATGAGCAAAGGTAAGTTATTGCCCATAAGATCCGGTGGAATCCATTCTATCAGGTTTCGCTTGTAGAAAGAATCTCCCAGGAATGTAAAGGGATAAAGGAATATCTCATAAGTATATGGATTCATCAGCCCACAGACAATGGATATGCCGAGGGATATGAGTCCATGTTTAATGAGTCCCGGGTTGGGTTTTATAGAGTTGGGTTTTAATTGATTGCCGGATTCATTTTCAGGGATTTCATCCTTGTTTTTCGCAATCTCTTTTTTACTCTTCAAATCGATAATAACAACTAATATACTCGCAACCACAAACAGAAATCCCAGGACATAATATGTAACCTGCAGTGAATTATCCGCAGTTCTTTTAAGAAAAAGAACAAGTCCCGTCCCCCCAAAAAACATAGCTTTTAAGGCAACTCCCCCAAGTCCCTTTCGCATTCGCTCAGCAATGGCGCACAGAAGAAACATAATCTGAAGAATATAAACAAGAATATACCCGCCGTGTGTATTAACCCAGATAAGCGTGATGGGGATCAATCCATAGAGCCACAGTGGCTTCTCTTTGTAATATGCGGTATCAAGGACGAGCAATGTTGCCGCAAGGAGAATGTATGTGAAAAGATATGCTCTTATGTCAAAATAAAGATTCCCTCCCGATATGAGAATCATAATGATACCCGCAAGAACTGCGGCGGTGAGGTTATGCCCGGTTCTTCTCCAGGCAAGATAAATCATCAATGAATATGAGGCAAGAATAACAGCCGACTTGAACGCAAGTAGCACAGAGAATTTACCGATTGAATAGAGGAGAAAAAAAACGATGCCCGCAAGCCATTCGTGGTTGAGCCAGGGTATGTGGGGACTACTTGCGGTGTAGGAGAATATGTCGTTTTCCGGGATCTTGCCCGACTCCATTATTACCTGGCCTGATTTTAACATCCACCAGGTATCGGCAACGGGAATACGTTGCAAGCTCATAAAAAGGCAGAGTATAAAGGAAAATAAAAGAAGGAGATGTTGTATTCTAATCTGCTTGTTTATCATATATCTAATAACTCGATTCTCTGAGTTTTCCTATGTTATTTGATATTATCCGAATGTATCCTATCAGATAAAAGCTGTTCATAAATATTAATGACATTTTTTTCCCGCAAAGACCACAAATGCTAAAAATAATTTTATTTGCGTTCTTTTCGATTTCATCAATATTCCAATAAAAACGAGGTTACTTATTGGAAACGGCTTATTATCCCGCTTCTTACCTCTCATTTCTCACTTATAGCTTCTCAACTTTTGGAGGAATTAAAGTGGAATTATAGAATAGCATTTGCCGGGTGATACTAATTTGAATTACGATCTGAAACTCGCCTGTGATCATCTCGAAAGAGACAAGCTCAGGTTTGTAGCGATAAAAAATAAGAAAGTCATATATTCAAGCCGTGAGGGGAGTGTGCGGGGACTAATAGCGGCCCTGCATGAGATTCCCCGGCAAATGGAGGGTTCCTTCATCGCCGACAGGATAGTCGGGAGTGCGGCGGCTTTATTATTTATGTATGGGAAGATTTCCGGACTACATACGCCTGTAATAAGCACACGGGCAAAATCCATGTTGGAAAAGGATGGAATAAATATTCACTTTATAAGGGAAGTTGATTATATAAAAAACAGGGCAGGAGACGACATGTGTCCTCTTGAATTTCGGTGTCAGGACATTTCCGATCCCGAATCGGCTTATTCTATACTCTCTTCAATTATTAAAGGAGGCGCAAAGCCTTGAGAAAATTAACACTGATAATATCTGTATTTCTGATTATCTCATTTGTTCTGCCGGCGTTTGCCGTATTGGAATTTCAGCAGAGGGAGCTTATTCATCTATATATAAAGCACCCCCAGGGGAACTGGGATAAATTGACCAAGGTAAATAAAAAGCTGGTTGATGCTAATCTTCTCAAAATGGTGAAAAATGGGATGTATAATATTATAAAGGCAAGTATTGAGAAGAATGAGAAAAGTGCATATTTACTCTCTTCAGCGTTCATATATGCCAACCTGGCCGACTATCTTGCCAAGAAGCTTAAGATAAAGGGTGAAAATAATAGGCTTTATCTTGTCGGAATTCATGATCAGGCGGGCAGAACTGATGTTGCGGTGGATATCTGTAACAATATTTTAATGACAGAGCCGGATAATCTCGAAGTTATGATTTATATGGCAATGCTGTTTGAAAGAATGAAAATGCCTTTTCAGGCGTTTAATGTTTATCAAAAAATACTTAAAATTGACAAGAACAACAAGATGGCTCTTTATCGTGAGGGGATTTTATACCTGAATCTTGCAAAATACAAGGATGCAGTCAAAGTATTCAAGAAACTGCTCAAGGTTGATCCCAAAAATATAGTTGCAAAAAAATATGTGGAAATGTACGAGGGAAAGATCAAGATCGGGAAGCCTCTTGATGACAAGAATGAAAAAGCGGTTCATCATTTTATCCTTGGAGAGAGACTCTTTTCTCAGGGTAAATTTGAGTCCGCCTCTCAGCAATATTCAAATGCAATTGAAAATGACCCGCATTTTACAAAGGCATATGTCTATCTTGGCGCAACACTGATGAGGATGAAAAAATATACTTCAGCAGTTGATGTGCTGAAAATGGCAATTGTGCGCGATAAAAAGGACCCCGAAGCATATCATTACCTCGGACTTGCACTGGAAAAACAGTTCAACTTCAATCCCGATATGAAGTTACTTGACAAGGCGATTGAGTGCTACAAGAAGGCCGGAGAGGTGGATCCCGATTATATCAAGGCTATTAATGATCTTGCCCGGGCAACACAAAGAAGAGCACAGCTCTTAAAACAAAAGCAGAATCAACCGGATTGACAGGGTAAGTCCACTATGTTATATTGGTTTCACCCCGCTTCCAATCTGGTAACGGAATATAATATACAATAAAAAAACGGAGGGAAGTTATATATGCAAATTGTTGTAAAGGGAAAAAACTTTGGTGTGACCGATTCCATAAGAGATTATGCCGATAAAAGAATTCGTAAGATGATGCGTCATTTTGACGGTATAATATCTTCCGATGTGACGCTTTCAACGGAGAGAAATTGGAATATTGTGGAAATAACGGTTTATGCAAGTGGATTTGTTCTAAGAGGGGAAGATAGAACAAACGATATGTACACCTCCATCGACCTGGTTCTGGATAAGCTGGAAAAGCAATTGAGAAAACAAAAGGGAAAATGGGAGAAAAGAGTGAGATCACAGCGACAGACTGAGGTGGAATTTCCCAGGGGAGAAGAGAAAGTGACCGGTAAAGAATTGAGAGATAATATTGTAATTGTTGAGCCGGAAGTAATAAGGGTCCCGATGTTCTCTCATAAACCCATGACAGTGGAAGAAGCGATAAAGGAAATGGAGGCTCTCGCCTTCTCGTTTTTCGTGTTCATTAACGCCCGGTCTGATATGATTAATGCGATTTACCGCAGAAAGGGCGGATACGGACTGATCGATCCCACTTATGAAAGGGAGAAATAAGAAGATTGTGATTATTCACCGCAGAGGACACTGAAACAAGTTCAGTGCAGGCGCGGAGGACGCAGAGTTTTAAATGAATTTGACAATTCAGGCAATTATGTGGGAGCGGCTTCCTATCCGCGATAAACCCACATAGAATTTGGGTAGAAATCAGTCTGAAACTGTGTAATATCGAGGTTTAATATATTCCTCCCACAAGAGGGGGCAGAATAGATACGGAAGATTTAATTCATTGAATTAATGGTATGAAAATAGCCTGTATTCGAAGATGTCGGATGCGGGCTATTGATCATTGTAAAAGGAATTTAATTATGAATTGTCCCATAATAAAAAAAATCGAGATATATAAGACAGAAGAACAATACCGTGCCCCTGTTCCTGCCGGTTCCTTCACCCTGAAAAAACGTTACTCCATATTCATACACATAACTGCAAGACTGGGCAATAAAACATATGAGGGATGGGGTGAGGGATCTCAGTTTCACCCCTTTTTTACCGGCGAGACATGCGAGCAGATGACCGATGATGTCGAAAAGAGAATCGCTCCTCATATTATCGGGATGGAGATTCATTCCGTAAGAGGTGTCCTGGACCTCATAAATAAATTAAAAGGGATGAAGTACGATTATCTCTGCACTCTCTCCGCCGTTGACATGGCGCTTTTTGATTTGCTGGGACAATTCAGGCAGGCATCCGTCTTCTCGATGATAAGAAAGTTCCTGCAAATGGAACCGATTGAAGAAAATTTTCCCAATATGCCCATATCCCTCTGTCTTGATTTCATAAAGCCCGATAGTGAATCCGGGATTGATGAGATCATAAAAAAAGCGGACAAGCTTGCGGGAGATGGATATAGATTTTTTGAAGTACCTTTATATAAGCATTCAGACCTGGCATATGTTAATAATATGATATCCCGTATAAATGAGAAATTACATCTTTCATTTCCCGGAATCAAATTTTCGTTTTCTATTCATGCCGGTGAGGTATTTAGCGAAATAGAAGAGATACGGGATATTAAACAGAATGACTTTGCCGGGGTATCTCATTTTATACAGCCTTTTCACAGGGACATCCCCCATTATTCATTTTTATTGAAAGAAATGCTGAGAGAGCAAGATGATAAGCTTTCGGTCTTTTCCGATCAGGGAGCCTCCTCGGTTGAAAGAATCAGGAATCTTGTGGAATCAGGATCGGTTGATGGAATTGTAGTGAAGATGGGCAGGAGCGGAGGATTTTCATTTATTGTCGAGCTTTACAACTTCCTGTTAAAATACCCCGGGATTCCATTAGCATTTTCCTCCCTTTTCGAAAGCGGACTGGGGACTGCTGCAAACATACATGCCTCACTTGTTTTGCACGAATCCGGGCTCAGGGATTCAGGATATGGATTTGACGGCTTTTCAAGAGTGGCGGGAGATAAATACTGTCACGGAAAAGATGCCATTAAATACATCAATCCGGATAAAGGGTGGACTGATATTGACGGGAGCGGATGTATGGTATTTGGCTCCCTGCAAGCTGTGGGAAACACAAAAGGACTTGGCCAGGAGATAAATATGGATTACATTTTATCAAATACACACAAAGCATCAATCATTTCCCGCAGAAACGAAAAAATCGTTATTCATCGTTTCCCGTACAGGAAAGGCAGTCCAGACAATCGAAACGTGGAGACAGAAATTATGAATGTGGGAAATTGAGGAAATAAGGAAATAAGGAATGCGGAGAACGGATCCTGTTTCCCGCTTCCCGTTTCTCATTTTCCATCTCTGCGGACTCCGCGGTCTCTGCGTTGAATAAACAATTGGAGGACCAAAATATGAAAGCTAGCGATTTATTGAAAATGAGAAGGAAAAGAAGGTCATCCGGTGTTGATGTAATTCTGATTCACGTGGACTCATTTTATAATACCCTGTATTCTTATTACAATATGGGTCTTTTATATATCGCTACACAACTCAAAGAAGAGGGATACGGGGTGAAATGCCTTGGAATAAACGACCTTATGTTTCTATCGTATGATGAGATTTCCGGCATTATCCGCAGGACACGACCTTCTATTGTGGGATTTTACACACTTTCCGATAATATCTGCCAGGTACGGAATTTTGCAACTCAAATAAAAAAATTGTCTCCCCGATCAAATATTGTAGTCGGCGGGCCTCTTGCAACGAGTTTGGGCGAGAAGATACTGGAGTATCCCGATTTTGATATGGTGGTCATCGGCGAGGGTGAATATCCCATGAAAATGCTGACAGATTTTATTGTAAGGGGAGAGGGAAGCCTGGATAAAATCCCCGGTCTTATATATATGTACAGGGGAGAGATTGTATCCAATCCACCGGCCCCGCCGATAAAAGATCTGGACTCCCTTTCTTACCCCGATCATGGGCTTTTAGGTAATCCCCGGTTCTTTCATGTCGTTTCCGGGCGCGGTTGTCCATATAACTGCATATTTTGCTTCCAGGGGGTTCACGGGCTTAAATACCGGTTTCGGGGTGCGGATAGAGTCGCCGATGAGATTATTACAAACCTGAAAAAATATAACTCAAAGACATTTGATATAATTGACGACACATTTATTTCCAACCCCGTGAGAGTAAAAGATGTGGCGGCAAGGCTTGAGGAGTTCAGGAATGAATCGGGGCACGATTTTCGCTTTTTCTGCCAGGGCAGGGTTGATATAATCGAGAAACACCCGGATATGCTGGACGCTCTTAAAAGAGCGGGTCTGTGCAGGGTGCAGGTGGGAATCGAATCCGGCCATCCCCGCACACTTGAGCTTTACAGGAAGAAAATAACCGTTGACCAGATAAAGCGGATTGTAAAATATGCCGCCGAACTTGGGGGTATAGTTGTTGTGGGAAACTTTATCCTGGGAGGTCCCTTTGAGAACGAGGAGACATTCCAGGCATCGGTCGAGCTTGCGAAAGAGCTTGTGGATATTGCGCCGGGAGCTTTCGAGGTGGGAACCGCATTCATGGGTCCTTATCCCGGAACGGAGATTGCAAGAAATCCTGAAAAATATGGACTGAAAGTTTATGACGATCAGTTTAAAAAGGGACTTACACTCTCGGATTGCCATATGACATCGTCAGCTTTTGGAGTCAATGATATCAGGCAGTTAACCGTCCGTTTTGAGGATGAATTGACACGATTTATGAGAAAAAGAGTCAGCAGGATTCCGCGGGAATTGTTGAAATCCCATTTTGACTGGGCAAGGGACTTCTGGATCATGACCCAGTGGCACCAATCGTTTCTACAGGAAAGACAGGCATTGGCAGACTATTTTAACTTTCTCGGAAGTCCCCGTTTCAGAATTCTTGAAGAAATTCCGGAAGGCGATATTGCTCAATGGTATGCACAAAGAACAGTTGAGACAAGGCGATATTCCAGAGACGGACGACAGATTCTCCTCCCTCAGACGACCAAAAAAGTTCGTCTCCATAAAAGAGATGAGATACTTGTATATGAGCTTTCATCGGGCAAGCTGAACATCAGAGATATGTTAAGAGAATTTAAAAAAGAGACAGGATCGGATATGACTGAGGATGAGATACTTCAAAAGATTTTCATTCCGACGTTTAAAAAGCTTGAAGAGACATATCATATTATTTTCTATAGATAACAGGACAGATTCACACTTTTTTACTTGGAAATATATAAGTCCTTAGAAAAATACGAAAAATAAGCTATAATAGTAAAGCATTATGAAAGACAAGCAAAACAGAATTGTTATATTGTATGATGATATTTTCCTGAAGCATGACATGGGGGTACACCCGGAGTGCGCCGACAGGTTGAGACATCTTATTCCCGCTATCAGGAGCTCGCCTGTGAATGAATATATTGACTGGCTGAAGCCCGTGCCTGCATATGAGGATGAGATTGCCCTGATCCATTCCCGGGAAATGATCGATTATATAAGACAAACGACAGGTGAAGGTGGTGGATGGCTGGACCCTGAAACCTATGTGTCTCCCGAGAGTTTGCCTGCCGCTCTTACCGCCGGTGGGGCGGGAAAAGTGGCATTAGGACTTGTCTTCGAACTTGATTACAGATTTGTTTTCATCCCCTGCCGCCCACCGGGGCATCATGCCACTTCTTCCAGATCTATGGGCTTTTGCCTATTTAACAATGTCGCTTTATGTGCGCGTATTGCGTTGGAATATGAGTTTGCGAAGAAGATTGCTATAATAGACTGGGATGTACATCATGGAAACGGGACAGAGGAGATTTTTTATACAAGTGATCAGGTTTTGTTTATGTCAGTCCACCAGCATCCATTTTTTCCGGGGACGGGATTTGTTGAAGATATTGGAATGGACAAGGGTAGGGGATTCACGATCAATAGACCGCTTCCGGCGGGAGCCGGCAATGAGGAATATATCAGGATATTCAAGGAGAAATTTGCCCCCGCATTGGAAGAATTTAGACCCGACCTGTTTATAATCTCGGCGGGATTTGACTCACACAAGCATGATCCGACGGCCAATCATTATCTTGACGCACAGGGCTTCAGAAGCTTGGCGGCCATCGTTAAGGAAATGGCAGAAAAATCACCGGCTGACGGTAGAATAATAGCCTTCCTTGAGGGAGGTTATCATGCCTCTATGCTGTCGGAATCGGTGATTGAGATGTTGAAAGTTTTTGTTGATATGTGAGGCGGTGAATTTAAAAGCATTATCCGGGTTTAAGGATCTAATGTGAACGCCATTTTTCGGATCCCAAAACAGGTCAGGGATGACTTGTTGGACAGCTATCTTCCGAACCCAAAAAAAGGTTTTCCCGATATATTATAGAACCCATAACCCCGATGAATTGCGATCAGGGCTATTTTTATATATTCTTATCCAGTTCCCACTCCCCATGTCATTAAGGGGAGAGAAGAAGGTCGGGATTTATTTAAGTCAACTAGGAGGGTTTATTTATAAAATGAAGGGCAATAAAGAAAAACAGAAGAAAATGGATAACACAAAGAAAAAAACTCCGAGGAATTTAGTTGTTCCGGTTGTTGTAATAATTTTTCTTGTTATTATAGTAGTCGGTATAATGCTGGTAATGGACTCGATGAAAACCGGGGCGATGTTGAAAGATGGAGAAAAACTGCTCCGGGAGGGAAAATTTGAATTAGCCGCCACAAAACTCGAAGGGTATTTAAAGAAAAAACCCAATGACAAAAAGGCATACGTTCTTCTTTCCAGAGCATTGATCTCAACAGGCAAAGAGGATCAAGCTTATACGATTCTAAGAAAGCTCAAAGAGATTGATCCAAAAAACTATAATGCCAACATCGAATTGGCAAGGTTTTACATTACCAGGGGACAGAATGAGAAAGCAAAACAGGAGTTGAATTCCGCTTCAAAAATTAATCCAAAAGATCCGGAAATTTATCATTTACTGGGTCTTATATATGTTGATGAGCAAAATCCCGATAAAGCATATGAAACGTTCAAGGAAGTTCTCACATTTGATCCCGCCGGCAGTGAAAAGAACAAGAAGGCAGTTTCCGTCGCTTACAAAGCTCTCCTGGAGATAATAGGCAACCAGGGAAGAATAGACAAGGAAGCATTGTCGGTAATCACAAAAGCAATCAAGTTCTTGCCGGAGAAGGATAAGGGCAGGGCATATGTTGCCCTTGGCAATTATTATTATAAGCAGGAGAAGTTGGACAGCGCACTCAAGCGCTACAAGATTGCCCTGAAGAAGTCGCCTGAAGATGAAGCCTGGGCAAATGTTGTTGTCGCGGAAATATATGAAAAAAAGGGAGATAATGAAAACGCCCTGAGTTATTACAAGAAAGCGCTTGAATACTATAAGGATCCCAAGAATGTCAATGCCAAAAGCCTCACACGTTTGAGTATATATGGAGGCATAAAAAAGAATGAGCTGAAAATTGACGAACTCAAAGAGAAAGTAAAGACACTTGGCAAATGAATGAATATCAAGGCAAAATAGATGAGGATGTAATAAAACTCATAGTGGAAAAGGTCGTGTCCAACTGTCCTGGTAAAACTATAGGTGAGCTTTCCCCTTTAATAGGCCGTGTAATATCCAGGCTGCTCAACAAGAGGAGCCTGGAGGAAAAACGGAAAGATATAGTTAAAGTGGGAAAGCATTTTTATTGTCAGGGTTTTCTTGCGGGAACTTCTGGAAATATCTCGGTCAGGGTTGGCGAAAATGCGCTTTTAATCACCCCGTCGGGAATAAATAAGGGGATAATGGTGCCAGAAGACATACTGCTTGTGGATCTTCAAGGCAATCTACTTGAGCAATCTCATCACAAGCCTTCCTCGGAGATGAAGATGCACCTGGTCAGTTATATGGAGAGGCCTGATGTGTCAGCGATAGTGCACGCGCATCCACCTTTTTCAATGGGGTTCGCCACAGCCCGCCTGCCTCTGGACATGCCCGTTTTGCCTGAGGCGATACTTGTTCTTGGAGATATACCCCTTGTAGAATATGGCACTCCGTCAACCCGGGAAGTATCCGATAATCTCAGGCCTTACTTAAAGGGACATAATGCGTTTTTACTGGAAAGTCACGGCTCGTTGACCTTCGGCGCGAACCTCGATAAAGCGGCACATAGAATGGAGACTCTAGAGTTATATGCAAAAGTGATACTTATCGCCAGAATGCTGGGTGGCGAAAAGCTTCTGAGTGACGGGGATTTAAGAAGATTAAAAAGAACATTTGAGTGCAAATAAAAAAAGCCACCATCCAGACATTCCGTCTCGATTTTCATGGCTATGAAGGGGAGTGTGAAAACTCCCAAAAAACCATCAGGAATTTATATTTCTTTATACATTATAACCCCCGACATTTGATTTTTTCTTTGCTGTTTTGATTAAATCGACGATCTTTTCAAAACCGGGGAAGAATATTTCGTTCACCCATATAAGTATATTGCCATCCCCGACCGAAAAATTTCGAAGACGCTTTTTCCCCGGTTGGGGAGGCGCAAACGCCAGCACTTTCCATTTTGCCTTCATTTCACTACCACCTTTTTTGAGGTAAAGAAACTCGTGGGTAATGGTGATCTTGATCAGTAGGTTATCAATGATGGCAATAAACGCTCCGATGATTATGATTACGGCGAATACTATCGGAATATAGACAAACAAAATCCTCCAGGTGCCACTGGCTTCTGCAGGAAACAAAGGATTGTACCTCATGCCAAAAAATATAAGACATGCCGCTACAATTATCGGAATGATAATAACTGCGTATGTTTCACCTCTGGAAAAATTCAGTCCTGCTTTAAAAGTTTTTCCTTGCATTTTTTTTCACCCCATTCAAATACGATGCATATACCTAAAAAGATCTTCCTTCTGTACTTTTATTGAAACACCGAACTCGTTACCCGCCATAGCCAATGATTCTCTCAGAAAATGAAGGTTGTTAACTACATTTGATATATCTGCTTTTACGAGAACTGCCGAACGATTTTTCTCTTCGTAATATTCGGCCCATAGAACCTCGGCTTTTAATTCCCTGCATATATTTAAAATTATAGCCAAAATTAAGGAGAAAAGCAAATTTGTTTCCGGGTTTTCACGGCATTGACTACATTCAATAGGAATTGAACAATACCTTGAAGGAAGAAATAAGCCAGAACCCAGATTGTTGATTGCCGAATTTCCGCAATCGCCTGAGTTATAATATTTTCCTGTGTCAACACCAAGAGCTTTGAGTCTGGACATCACATCACCGGAATTTGCGGTTCTTGCTGTTATTATTATTTTTTTGTCGTTATCGGTATTCATTTAGTTTATCTATAAAGATTCACCACAGTTACTCCCCATCCTCCTTCATGACGCTCTCCATCTCGAAAATTTTCGATATTTTTATAAGTACTTAAATATTCCCTGATAGAGTTGCGAAGTGCTCCGGTACCCTTGCCATGCACTATTTGAATACTGCTCAAATTTGCCAGGTGTGCATCATCAATATATTTGGATATGATGTTAATCGCTTCTTCTACTCTCGTACCTCTTATATCTATCCTATTGGATATAGCAAGAGTCTTTTCTTGTCTGAGTCTTGTGATATTGTCGCTTTCACCGGGAAAATCAATCTCAATCTTTTCCAGGTTAATTATCGGGATTTCCATCTTGATATTACCTATCTGCACAAGTGCCATCTCAGGGTCCAGAATATGGACGATTTTGCCGTTCTTTCCCAGATTTGTAACTTTTACTGTGTCATCTTCCGAAAAAACCGGAAGTTGAGATATTGTTTCCTGTTTTTTCTTTTTCTCCATCCTTTTCAGGCGGATAAGCGCTTCATCAAGATTGGATTTCACCTTCTCTTCATCGGGGCGAATTTCATCCCTGGATTTCTTGCCTTTCTTGCTTTCTTTGAGACTTTTTCTCCATTCTTTCCTCGAATCTCTCAATTCATGAAAGACCTTGTCGATAAACAGCCTTCCCTCTTCACGGGCTTCACTGAGAATCTTCTCACGCTCCTCCTCAATGATGGACATTTTCTCTTCATAATCTTTCTTGATTCGCTCCATCTCAATTCGATTCGATGTAGCCGACTCGTTCTCTTTCTTTGCCACAGCCATTTCTTTGTCTATTTCCGATAGGAGGGATTCGACTTTGAAATGACCCTCTCCAAGAGTCTCGTAGGCATTCTCAAGGATCTTTTCATTAAGACCGTATCTTCGTGCGATTTTCAGGGCGCAGGAACGACCGGGCAAGCCGATGGTCATTTTGTATGTGGGCTGTAAAGTTTCCTCGTCAAATTCAACGGCAGCGTTTTTAAACTCGCTATTATGAGAGGCAAATACCTTCAGATCGTTATAATGAGTTGTAGCTATAACATTGGCGGATTTTTCCACGAAATATCTCAATAATCCTGAGGCGAGGGCGACCCCTTCGGAAGGATCGGTGCCGGCGCCAAGTTCATCTAACAGAATAAGGCTTCTCTCATCAACGTCGGGAATCATTTTTATTATCTGGGTCAGGTGAGATGAGAAAGTGGAAAGGTTTTGACTGATACTCTGTTCGTCTCCGATATCCGCAAAAATATTTGTAAATATACCTACTCTTGATCCTTCTTCGGCAGGAATGGGGAAGCCGGAGAGTGAGAGCAGGGTAAGAAGACCCGCTGTTTTTAATGATACTGTTTTTCCACCCGTATTGGGTCCTGTGATGATAAGTCCCTTGAAATCCTCTCCCACTTTTATATCCATGGGTACTGCTTTTGTTCCGAGGAGCGGATGTCGAGCTCCTATCAAATCCAAGATGGGTTCGTCGGAAATCCGGGGAAGTATGCAGTGGTAGTCATAATAGAACCTGGCAGCGGCCTGGAGCGCATCATAATGCCCAAGAAAATCGATATTCCTCATTAAGCCTTCAGCTCTCTCCATGATCATTGCCGAGAGTCTCCGCCTTATTTTCTCTTCCTGACGTTTTTCTTCCGACTGCTGAAATTTAAGCTCATTGGTCGTTTTAAGAACTGCCAGGGGTTCCATAAACAGGGTTACACCGCTGGCCGAAGCATCAAGAACAAAGCCGGGGAATTGTGCCCTGAATTCTTGCTTGACTGGAACCACATATCTGTCCTCGCGCCTTGTGATAATAGGCTCCTGTAGCATCGTGCGGAGCTGAGGATCTTTGATAAAGCTTTCCATCTGTGAGTGGATTTTGCCTTGGAGCCTTACCATAGTTTTTCTTATGGCCGACAAGGAAGGAGATGCATTGTCCAGGATCATTCCATCGGAGCTTATTGCCTTTTTCACGTCTTTCTCGAATTCCTGAAATGTCACAAGTTCGGCCGATTTATTCCTGAGGCGATTGGTTAAAATTTCTCTTGAGGAGAGGTATTTCTTTAGAGTTCTGGATTGAACCGCCGCATAATAAACCTGAAGAATCTCCTTCGTCTGTAAGACTGCGCTTTTGACTGCAAGATCGATAACAGGCTTGATATCATCCAGTTGTCCCACGGTAAAGGAATCCGTGGACTCCAGGATGCGCATTGCCTCGGCGGTCTCCGCCTGAAGGTCTGTGATCTCCGAAGGATTTTGAAGAGGAGACCTTTCCAGGACTTTCTCCCGACCATATATATTTGTCGTTTTACGTGCAATAATTTCCACAACATCTCGATACTCGAGAACTTTCACAGCATGTTTATCCATTGTAAATGCTCCTTTTAAAGCCAAACTATTCAAACATTATGACATGATTCCTCCAAAACCTCAATTGTTTGACCGGATATATTTAAATTTACGCGAATCTTCACCGCAGAGGACACAGAGGACACTGAAACAAGTTCAGTGCAGGCGCAGAGTTTTAATGATGTTGACAATTCAGACAATTATTAATTCTATTATATTTGGGTAGATGCCGGTCTCCCGACCGGCATAAAACGTTGCAAAATGGTGGTTGAAAATCCCCGGAAATAGGGTTGAATAGTTACGAATTTACTTTATTCGCCTTCACAAGGGAAAGAACATTGTATGATAGAAAATAAATAAGGGAATGTGATTCACTTGATTTGATACAATCGTTGAGACATAAGAATTTCAAGTGTTTCCAGATACCGGTTCATAATAACTTCAAGAGATGTGGATTATTTAATGAGAGTAAATATTAAAAAACTACCTGGAAAATACAGGATTATAATTAAAAAGGTCATTTGCACAATAAGTATTATTTTTTTCCTTATTCTTCTATTCTCTTATTTTCCTTCGCCTGTTTTTTCATTCCCATCGCTTGCGCCTTTTAAAAAAGCCAAAAACAAGCGGAATGAGAAAATAGTATGTAACCTTGCAAAAAGTGCAGTGGAGAAAAAATTGCGAAAAGGCAAAGTCTTGAACCCGCCCGGGGGACTCCCTGCTTTTCTTGAGCGTCCCGCCGGGGTGTTTGTCACCATATTAAGAAATAATAAAGTGGTGGGATGTATGGGGACGATATATCCCCGCGAATCAAATCTCAAAAGCGAGATAATTCGCTCCGCCATACTTGCGGCAAACGTGGACCCCTGGCATAAATCAATTAGGAAGTCCGATCTGCCTCGCTTGAAATATGTTGTATCAATACCGGGAAACGCCCGTAAGATCGATTCCACCGCCGATCTTGATCCAAAAAACCTGGGGCTCCTTGTAAGGAGGGGAAAACGCTCGGCACTGCTTCTGCCGGGAGAGGCGCTCACTCCTGAATGGCAGATTTATGAATGCAAGAGAAAAGCCGGGATCCTGCAGAACGAGAGAGTGGAGATGATTGTTTTCGAGACCGTGACATTCGGTCCGATACAGGAGAAAAAATAAATGTTTTAAACTCCGGAAATGTTGCATTCATGGTTAACAGGTTGTTGAAACCCTTTTCATATCTCTATTCACTGAATATCATAACCACAACCTTGTAATTTTTCTTTTTAAAATCATAAACATAATAATCAAGCTTTGAATCGGGATGATTCATTCTGATACGCTCAAATGCAGAGTTTATAAACCTGTGATTGTTTGAGCTGATTATATAATACCTTCCCTCGGTAAGAGAATATCCATCGTCGTGGTTGTTGTTAAGATACTTTATATTATATCCCAGATTCCTCTTGTGAGCAAGGAACTGTATGTAAGAAGCTTCAATAGGCTGTAATTCCCTTCCCACCCAGTATATGGATATGCGAGTATTACCGGCGACTTTGTAAATTTCATCCAATAACCTGTCAGGCCTATAATCGGTTTTATCGGGATACCTGCCTGTCAAGGGGTATTTATAGAATTTAAAGTATGTACCGCCGTCTGAAATTGGATGTATTTCAGTCAGTCTATCGCTTGATTCCGGGATGAAAATCCACCCGGTCATGGATACCAGGCAGAGAATTATTATAACCGTCGTAACAGGAATTCTTGCCTTTCCGAGCCATCCCGTCCACCATCCTCCAAGGGCGGCGGCAAAAATGACGAATGATAAAATATATCGAATAGATGCGCCTCCCATAAAACTCATGAAAATGAATATAAAAATCAGGTTCAGTGGGAGCAATACCCGGGAATAAAGACTCATATGCTCAGCTTTATGCTTTGTCCTGACAAACTGAAGAACAATAATGGAAATAAGTCCTAAAGCAATGAAGATTTGGATATAATTGAAACACTTGTAAAAAGTCCCGATATGACAGATCAATCTCTCTATTTGAAAGCCGAGATTGCCGCGATCCAGGAGGAACTTTTCATGCAATCCCCTTGTTGACCAGAGCATCCAGGGCGTTGTCATAAATACGAAGATAACGCTCATGATCAGGAAGTTTATGACGCTTGATACGGATTCTGTTTCTTTCCGGCTCCACTTCTTTCTTCCCAACCGTTCAATTAATAGCAATGAAGCGATTGCCAGGACTCCCGGCAGGATGAAGTTAAAAAGATAATAGTTAAGAAAGATCTCCCCTACAGTAAATTCCTGATCCATGTTGATGAAATGATATAGCCGAGAAGCATAAAAGGATAGAAGTCCCATTGAGAGAACTGCGGCCACGGCGGATTTCCAACTCTTGATGATTTGCGGTAATATGAACCATAAGATCGGAACTGCGAGAAAAAACATAATAGACCATTTGGTATAGAAGCCCAAGGCTAATGTAATACCAAGTATAATGGAAAGCCACCTGCTGGAATATTCCCTGGTTTTGAGAATCATGTAGAAAGTGAGCGCGGACATTGCCGTTTGTGGAAAATCAAGGAAAAAATATCTGGAATAGTTTAAAATATGTGGAGATGATGCTCCCAGAGCCATAACTGCAAATCCTGAGAAATGTCCGCCGTATTCATATCCGATGCCGTAAAGAGCAAGTAAAAATATCACCACATAGAAAAACAGGCAATATTGCGAAGCTTCCACATTAATCCCCATCAGCTTAAAAAACAGCAAGCATACAAAATGGGCGAGGGGTGGGTAAGGATCTCTATGGATGATTTGCGAGGGCGCCAGCTTATTGATTCTCATATATTCGAGTACTTTATGTAATTGCCGTGAAGAATCCGAGAATGGAATGGAATTGTCGTGCTTTATAAAAATACTGTGTTGAATAAAAAAAATCAGTATAAATATCATGATTAATATATATGGCAATATTCTTTTTGTTTTTTCAATCATATTCTTCATAATCTATTTGATGCAATTGCATTATTTTTGTATGGGAGTTACGCCTTTTGTCATTGCTGGGAGTCGGCGTCCTGAGCAAAGTGAAGGAACTAATCTCACTCTTTGGAAACGAGGAGCGAGAGGAGAGAAACGAGAGTAGGGATGTGAGAATCCCCTCTCCCCATCTCCCCCTTCCCCCTTCCAGTAAGAGAGATTTGGATAGTATATATTTTAAATGATAATAAATAACTCCTGTAAAATACAATAGGTTATATTCGATTTAATCTTCAATTTTCCCACCGGATTTTTTTAAAATTCTTTCTGGAATGAATAAAATCATGACACTGCAATTATACAGGGGATAGGATTTTGATGGAAGAATATCGTAAAATATGATATAATATTGAATGTAAAAACTTGCCGGTTGCAGGTTGTTGGAATAATTATTTATTTATTATGTAATAATATTATAAGCGTTAATTATATAAGTCCATGGGAGATGATGGTTAAATGAGACGGCAATTCGTATCTTTTATGTTACCGCCCAAAAAGGCGTTCAGGTGGAATATGCTTTACAGTATGGTCGTTATGATGGCAATTGTTCATCTTGCTTTTTTTACAATATTCGGGGTAATAATCCCAAAAATGCCAAAGCAGAAAATCGATCTTTTTAATGTTGATCTGGTAAGAAATGTCAAGAAGAAGAAACTTAAAAAACCCAAGTTTGTGAAGGATAAAGGGGTTAAATTTCAAGGCAAGAAAATAAATGAGAAAAAACCCGGGGCCAAGCGTGATAATCAAAAACCACCGGGACCTAAAAAACCCAAGCCACCGTCAAACGCAAAACCGCCCAAGAAGGATAACGCCGCTCCCAATCTCCCGTTAAAGATTAATCTGCCCAAACAGAAGTATCCCCAGTTAAATCCAAATGCGGATGCAAAAGTTTATCGTCAGCCCAAAAATCCCCATGATCTTGGAGCACCATCGGGCAAGGATGACGGTATCCTTGGTAGCAGGGGCACAGATGGAGATGTGAAGGGAATAGGCGGCGGAGACGGTACCGGTGCCGGCGGCGGCGGTGGTGGCGGAGGCGGAGGCGGCGCCGGAGGATTTGCACCCTGGATATTCTGGGACTATGAGGGCACAAAATATGGAAAGAACGTGCTATCCGCTGACGAAAACAAAAGGATGTACCTGCAATCACCAAACAGTCGCCCCCTACTGGTGAATGCCCAGGGACCCGTGAGCGACGATGAGTTGATTAATATGGGGAACGGAACAGTAGAGATAAGAATTACAATTCCCGCTTCATCTCAGGTTCCGGAGCGTGGAATCCCTCCAAATTACAGAATTATCAACATCAAACCGGATGATTCTTCAAAATTTGACCAAATGGAAAATGCGGCGCTCAAATGTATGAAGCTTTCAGGATGGTATCCGGCAAAGAGAAATGGACAGCCTTTTGCAGAGGAATTCACATTGGTTCTTCGTTTCTACGGCAGATATAAAACAGGGCAATAAAATAATTCAACAAATAATTTTGAGGCGGGAAAATGTGGTTATGTGTGTTCCCGTATTATTTTATGTCAAGACATTCTGAGCTCTGACTGATAGTATTTCAACCAGGAGTTATGTGATTGTCATACTGAAACAAGCCTGCCTTGGCGAAGGCCAGGGTTCAGCACAGGTTTCTGAGCGGAACGCGAAAGACTTGCTTTACTCCAATGACTTTCTCAAAAAAGGAATAAGGAAAATGGAAAGAGGAAGAAGGATAACGAATCGCGATCCCATTTTCTCCTTTCTATTATCCTTTTTCCATTATCTTTTAGCGAGGAATCTCTTGAATGTTGTCCTGAGAGATCGCTATTCATGGATAGAGATCCTTCGCTGATTAA
>JAIORV010000112.1 GCA_021107945.1 Vulcanimicrobiota bacterium
AAAGACGGGGAAATATCTACAAAAGACCTTTTCGCTCTTTGCAGACGACCGGTTTATTATTTTTTTCTTCTTAATAGGATGATAAGCATTCCATGAGTGAGACAGTAACTTTTTTTCCTCCATTATATTTTTCCTCCATTATATTTGGAAGGATTTTTGGTGATTTGGTAAAATTATTTATATACAAAACATTTCATTAAAATTCCCAAAAAGTTTTAGGTATTTTACTACAACAATATCCAATATAAATATAAAAAGTCACAGATGACAGTTAAAGACTGGAAGGATTTAGTTCTATGAGTCGTATTTTATTTTTTGATGAAGAGGTAAGTCAAAGCAAAAAAATCAAGGAATTACTGGAATTAGAAAAACATGAGGTCATAATGACCCGTAGAATCAGTGAAACCAGGAAAATCCTTGAAGGCGGAGATATATCCCTTCTGGTTATCAATATTGAAAAATTTCGAGAAGATGAAGATTTCGATCAGGCTCTGTTAAAGAAATATCATGATAATAAAGCTATACCTGTTATTTTTATAATAAGCGATCCTGAGTCGCAATTTTCGCCTTTAAGATATGAATTTGAAATTGAAGATGTTATCTTGAAGCCATATCGGGTTGAAGAAATGGTTTTAAGAATAATCAATCAGTTGAAGAAGGTAAGAAACGTTGAGATAGTCGGGGATGAGTTGGAAAAGCTCAGCATACTCTATCAGGTCGGTAATCTACCTCATGACTCCATGAAGTTAGATATAATAGCATACAGGATACTCGAGATTATTTCTAATACATTTAATTGTGAGTCCGGGGCGATTTTTCTCAAATCGGAGGATGATCAGATATCTCTTTATAGTAAAATTGGCGTTGTTGAGAATGAAGATCTGGAAAAATCGATGCATTTTATCACAAAAAACACTGTAAATCTTAAAAAAATGGTCATACATGAGAGTCTTCCCGATGAATTCTTCTGGCATCGTATTCGTCCAATCAAGCCTGAGTCCTTACAAAATGCAATCTGCATCCCCCTGAAAGTCAAGGATAAAGTGATCGGCACAATTGAATTATATAATGCAACGAAATCGTTGCTATCTGAAGGCGACAATCTTGACCTGAAATTCCTTCAGCAGGTTGTGGCAGAAGCTGAGAAAGTAATAAATTTATTATTTCAATTTTTAAGAGTGAACAAGGATTTGAAATTTGCCATAGATGAGCTTTCCATTTTATACGAAATCAGTAATGCCCTGTCATCCACTCTAAACCTTGAGGAATTGCTCAAGTTAATCGTTCGAAACGCCCTGAACAGTTTTGATGCCCAGGTTGTCTCCCTGATGCTTCTTGACAAGGAGAACGAGGAGTTGTCAATCCATTTTGCCGAGGGACTTAATGAGGATATTATCAAGGATACGAAAGTCAGGTTGGGTGACGGCATAGCCGGCCGTGTTGCAAAAACGGGTCAACCGCTTCTCCTTGTGGATATGATGGGAATTGACACCGTGGATATAGATAAGAATACAAAATCAGCCATGTCGGTTCCCTTGAAAATAAAAAATGAAGTCATCGGTGTCTTGAATGTTTCAAAGACCTCACAATACAGATTTACCGAGACCGATCTCAAGCTTCTTTTCAATCTTGCCAGTCTTGCCGCCCAGGCGATAGAAAGAGCTTCACTTTACAAGGATATCAAGGATTCTCTCGATGAAATAAAATCTTCATATATGAGCACAGTCAAGGCGCTCTCAAAAGCGATCGAGGCAAAAGATCCATATACCAAGGGACATGTTGATCGTGTGGCCAAGTATGGACTTGCAATAGCGATGGAGCTAGAGCCCGCTCTTCTTAAAAATGATATGTTCCGTTACGCGCTGGTACTTCATGATATAGGCAAAATCGAGATACCGGATCATATCCTTACAAAGCCCGGGGGGCTCACCAATGAAGAGCGTGCCATCATAAGGCGCCATCCGGAGGTTGGGGCACAGATATTATCACCCGTAAAATTCCTCAAGGGAGCGGCCGACATGGTCAAGCATCACCAGGAAAGATATGACGGCAAGGGATATCCGAAGGGACTGGAAAAAGAAGAGATTCCCCTGGCGGCGAGAATTATTGCTGTAGCCGACTCTTTTGATGCAATCATTTCCAATCGCCCTTACAGGCAAGCAAGGACTGTATTGACAGCAAAAGAAGAAATAATCAAAAACGCAGGCACACAATTTGATCCCACCGTTGTAAGTGCATTTCTCTCAGCACTTGATAAGAAAGTAATTCCATAGATTGGAAGTAGCTATTCACCACATAGGACATAAATGAGAAATGGAAATCATGGGGTATGAGACGGGAATATTTAACGTTTCACATTTCTCACTTCCCTTTCCCGCTTTCCACCTCTATTTTAGAGATATCAATGTTCATTCTCTGTTATCCTCTGCTTTCCCTGAATCAAGTTCCCTGAAATAAATTCAGTGCAGGCAGGGCAGGCTTCTTCGGCAATAAAACCAACTCATTCGATAGTCTCGCCTCTTATCTCTTTAGCTCTTGTGTTCTTAGCTGCGTGCATGTATTTTATTTATGTATTTTATTTATTAAAAAAGAAGGAAGATAGCGCTTTTAAGAGAATATTCTCCAAAATGATCGAGACTTCAAAACAGGAGGTGAGAGGATGGGTGTAAGGGCAGTTAAAGAGAAGATTCCCGTTATTCTTCTCACTACTACCTACCGCCTTGAAGGAGAAATGCATGTAGTCCCGGGCGGGCGTCTACTTGATGAAATTAACAAGGAGAGAGATTTCCTTCCTATAACAAACGCAACAGTATATGATATTTCAGGAGAGACTCCCCTTGACACGCTTGATTTTATCGCGGTAAATAAATCCCTGGTTGTTATGGTAGCTCCGTCGGCGCCCTCATAATCTTCGGAGGTCAAAGTAATGAATGTTCGTTATCTTGGACACTCAAGCTTCCTTATAATTTCTTCAAAAGGCTCAAGCATTATCACAGACCCTTTTGGAATACATATACCGTATAAATTCCCTACAATAGCCTCAGATGTGGTGCTCATTTCACATGAGCACCAGGATCACAATGCAGACTGGAGAGTTGGCGGTACGCCTGTCATAGTCAAGAGGACGACTAGTTTTCCTGTGGAGCATGAGATTCCTATCAAGAGAACTAAAGAGAGGATTGTATTCCAGGGGGTTCCTACGTTTCATGATAACTATTCCGGAAGAAGAAGAGGCCCCAATACAACCTGGATATGGCATATAGAAGGGGTCAGGTATGTTTTTCTGGGTGACGTGGGGCATGTACTCAAGGATAAGCAGATTGAAGCCATCGGTGGAGATGCCGATGTCCTGTTCCTGCCTGTCGGTGGGTTGGTTACAGTGGGAGCGACAGAGGCCGCTCTTATAGTCAACCAATTGAATCCCAAAATCGTTCTGCCGATGCATTATCTTACTTCAAAGATCGAATTCCATAACCTGGCAACGGATCCACTGGAAAAATTCCTTGATAAAATGGAAAATGTGGAAATGACATATACAATGTCGATTGATATAGATCTTGCAAGACTTCCCTACAAGACAAAAGTAATGGTACTGAAGTACGAATAAATGGGAGATGAGAGTAGCCATCTATCATCAATGATTATTTAACCACGAAGACACAAAATGAGATGAGAGAAACGAGATGCGGGAGAGGGGAACCATCCTCCGTTTTGAGAGTATCGAAAAATCTCAAAATTCCAATTATAGAAAGTTATTATTTAGCCAGAGAGAACATAGAGATTTCAATGTTTTTTCTCTGGTTATTTTATACGAATTCCGTGTCTTCCGCCGAGAATAGAGGCAATAGATGAAAATAATGATGAAATGTGACAAATTAAAAAGATTCTCCATCATTTTTACAATCCTGATTATTCTCTCAATTTCCACATCCTGGGCGGCGGTATTGAGAATTGAAGGGTCTGTCATTGACATAGATCATGGAAGAAGAACAATAAAGGTTAAAACAGGAAAATCCCTGGAGACCCTATTTAAATACAATAATAAAACTCGCTTTCTGTCAAATAGCATAAAGATTTCTCCTTTTTCCATAATTCCCGGCGACCATATAAAAGCTTCAATATCCGGCAGGGGTGAAGCTGAAAGCATAAACGTCAACGGTAACTATTATGCGGGAGAAGTTATATTTATAAATAAAGATAAAATGCTCACTGCGGAAGAAAAACAGGTTTACTTCTCACCTGATGTTAAATTTTACGTGAATGGCGTGAAATCCCAATGGAAAGACATACCGACAGGTTGCAGGATCTATGCCCGGGTGGATCCCGGCACGGAATTGGCAGGTTCCGTATATGCGGTGGATTTCAAGAAACAGGTGGGTAAATCGGGAAATTTTTCGTCAAAAATCTGGAAAGTTGATATTCGAGGAAAAAAATCATACAGGAAAAATGATATACTGAAAGTAATCGTGAAAGCTTCCGGGAAGAAAAAAGTAAGTATGGACATTCCCGGAATTGCAGGGAGAATACCTCTAAAAGAAATAAAACCGGGGATATATGGTGGAAATTACAAATTCACCCGCAACAACATTCGCAGAACATACATAGTTGTACATATTTCCGACAAAAAGGGATATGCCTACCGCATTTGTCCCTCATCAATCAATGTGGCGATATCGGGGGCTGAGATCATTCCCGTATATCCTCATGAGAATGAAACAATCAGGGAAAAATCACCATCAATATTTGTAAGATTTATCCCCGGTGGCTCCCTTGTTAAGGCAAACTCGACAGGAGTAATTATTGACGGCAAGAGCTTAAAATCGGGAATGGACAGGAATGTGGGATTTGTGTCATGCAAACTACCCTCATTAAAGCCCGGAAAGCATTCCATAAAAATCGTCGTATCGGATGATGCCGGAAATTGGAAAAGTAAGAAGTGGTATTTTTATGTCAGATAATTTGAAAGAGAATCGCCAATGAAACAAAAATCCTTAATACTTATTATTATTGGAATTGTTTGCATAATCACAGGATATTTTATAGGAAAGTATTCATTGATACCCGATAACAAATTGAAACCTTCGGAAGAAACCACTTCACCAAAGGATACTCCAACAACCGGAGAAATTATTTTCCCCGCCTCCCTTGATGAAATGACATTCAATTATTTTTCTATAAAAGATCAGGAACAGATTCTTGAAAAGGGAAAGGATGCATATAATGAGTCCCGGATAGAGGAATCAAAAACAATTATCAAGGCATTGAGACCGATGATAAAAGAAGGAGATTCCGTTGCGGATATTGGAGCAGGGACGGGATATTTCACATTATTGCTGTCGCAGATGGTGGGTCAGACAGGTCGGGTTTATGCTGTTGATATAGACCCGAAGTCATTGATATATATAATGTATGCACGCAGGGAGATGGCAAAGGGCAGGGATGAGACGGACAATCTTTTTTTTGACAACATATCCATTATCCTGAATGAGCCTGGAGATCTCACCCTACCTGCAGATTCATTCAACCTCGGGATTATGTTAAATGTACACTTATTCCATTACAAACCCGGGGACCGGAAAATATCGAATCCTGGCGAAGATATTTATGGTACCAAAGAGGATCAGGAAAAAATAATCCAGGAAATATATAAGGAACAAAAAGACTTTATTAGAAGTGTATTCAAAGGACTCAGGAAGGATGGAAAATTTGTAGTCATAGAAGATATAAGTGTAATGGGCCCATCTCCGAGACTACGCAAGGAAAACGTGGCCAGACTCCTGGAAAAAGAGGGGTTTATGCTTGAAAAGGACCTGGATGTACTACCCCATAACCACTTCCTGATTTTCAAGAAACAATGAAATTATTCACCGCAGAGTTCGCAGAGGACGCAGAATTTCAAATAAAGTTTACACTTTAAACAATTTTTATTCCGTGATATTTGGGCAGATGCCGATCTTCTGACCAACCCAAAACTTTGTGAAACCAAGGTTTAGAAATCCCCCACAAAAAGGGATTGAATAGTTATGAAACAATGGTTATTGGCGAGTTACCTTCAAATTTTTTTCCTAAAAAAAGAGCGCAATTAACCGCGCTCTTTTATGAATACATTAAATTGTAGAAACTACCTATTCTATTATTGACACCGGGAGTATTGATCTAAAACTCCTGAAATAATTACTCCTGGTATCCTATACTATTTCTGGTTTCCCGTCTGCTGTGCCTGCTGTAGTATTTGGTTGGGATCGACTCCGACAGACTGCAATGTTGTCTGAACCGTCTGCTCAACCTGTGGTTGTAGTTTAGTTTTTGCCTGCTTTGCCTGAGTATAATCCATTACGAGTTTCTGTACGGCCTGGCCTCCGCCCATGCCACCCATCTGATTCATGCCGCCCATCTGGTTCATGCCGCCCATTGCGTTCATGCCGCCCATTGCGTTCATGCCACCCATTGCGTTCATGCCACCCATCGGGTTCATGCCGCCCATCTGATTCATGCCGCCCATGCCCTGGCGTTCCATCTGAACTGCCTGGCAGTCCTGCATAAGAACCTTGTTCCAGTCAACCATATTCTGATTATCTCCGGCCTTTTCGCCTTCTTTAGCTTCTTCTGAGCCGCCACAGCATCCGCCGGATTCCTCTTCCTCAGGCTTCTCAGTTTCCTTCTCCTCCATCTCTTCCATTTTCTTCTTGAGCTCTTCGAGCTCTTTCTTCAAGTCTTCTATTTCTTCTTTATCCTTGGGTTTTTCGCCCTCCTTGGTTTTATCGCCTTCCTTGGCTTTGTCACCCTCCTTGGCTTTGTCACCCTCCTTGGCTTTGTCACCCTCCTTGGCTTCCTTGGAGACGTCTACCTTGTCCTTGGTATCGGTTTTTGCTTCCTTGGTTTTCGTAGTAGCTTCGGTTTTCTTTGCAGTCTTTGGAGTTGAGGTTTTCCTTGCTGAAGCAGATCTTTTTGCTCCACCGGAACTCTTAGCTCCTCCGACCTTGCCAACGCTTTTCGCCATATTAAATTCTCCTTTCGGGATAATTAATTCTAATAGTGGAAAGAACCTATCGTTCTTCCAACACAGGAAATTATATTCCCTCCCACTAGTTACTTTCATTATAACATGAGATGTGACTAGTAACAATTCCCTGTTTGTAAACAATCGACAAAAAATATTAAATTATTGTTAACAAAATGTTAACGTGAAGTTTACAAGTGAGGAAATGATGAGAACGGAGGGCGGAATCAGGAAATTAAGAATTTGACCCCTGAGGAAATTAGGAAATTAGGAAAAAAGAACCCGCAGGGCGGAGGGCGTTTTTTTACAGCGGAGCCGCGGAGTGCACGAAGAATTTTAAACTCCGTGTTCTTCGTGACTTCGTGGTTGAACTCAGATGTCAGATATTATCCTCTGCAATCTCTGCGGTCTCTGCGGTCTCTGCGTTGAAAAAACAATTATTCGATAATCTCAGAACGAAGGGCGGAGGGCGTTTTTTTTACCACGGAGCCACGGAGTGCACGAAGATTATTAAAGAAACTCCGTGTTCTTCGTGACTTCGTGGTTGAACTCAGATGTCAGATACTATCCTCTGCAATCTCTGCGGCCTCTGCGTTGAAAAAACAATTATTCGATAATCTCAGAACGAAGGGCGGAATCAGGAAAAAGAGGAGATCTGGGAGGTTGTAAAACAATATATACAGGTCCAACTTTTATTCGAAAGGTGAAATTAAATTAATTGAAAAAGGAAGACATCAGAATTCCAGATCATTATTTCTCCGCTTTCCAGGCGGTTGATTTTGATATGCTTGAATTGGCAGGATATACAAATTTACTCGTGGATGTTGACAACACAATAGCAAGGAGAGACTCCGACGAAGTTGAGGAAAAAGCTTTGAGGAAAATATTAAACCTCCTTGATTGCAACCGGGGATGGAAAATATGCCTTGTATCAAATATAATATTCGGTAAAGAAAGAGAAATGAGAGTCAGAAAAATCGCCGATTCCATGGGACTCCCCGCAATAACGGCAAAATTTTTCAACAGGAAGCCTTACCCTGATCCGTTTTTAAAAGGGATGAAAATCCTTGAATCTCAACCTGAAAATACCGCTATAATAGGAGACCAGGTGTTTACCGATATAATCGGAGGGAACCGCCTCGGACTTCTCACAGTCCTTATAAAACCCCTGGGTCCGGATCACTGGACAACCACATTAATGGGCAGACGCAGAAAAGAGGGTATGATCCTGCGTGAAAAGGGAATAACTATTGAAGGATGAGAGAAAGTATTTTCATTTACAACACACATAAACCGTCATAAACGATACAATACAATTTAATTCGTATTTATTCCGAAGCATAGATAATATCTATTGAGAACAATTTATCCCAACCTCAGATTTTATTTATCCAATCTTGACATTGTTTTATAATGATAATACAATTGTTTTATAAATACAATACAGGGGTGGTAATGAAATTGGATATACTCAACCTGAAATCAAATCTACGTAGAAAACTTTTAACTTTATTTTTCACTAACCCGGAAAAAAGTTATTATATCAGACAATTAGAACGATTGATCGGCTTTTCCGCCGGGAACATATCAAATGAATTGAGACGATTAAACAGGGATCATTTATTCATTACGGAAGAAGTCGGCAATTCATTGTTTTACAGACTTAATGGGCATCACCCGATTTACAATGAATTAAGAAGTATTATCACTAAAACAGTCGGAGTTGAAGGCGGATTAAAAACAGCTTTGCAGGTAATCCCGGGCATATCTTGTTCTTTTATCTTCGGCTCATTCGCAAGAGGAGAGGAATACCAACTATCGGACATTGATTTGTTTATCATCGGCTGTCCGGATATGGATAAATTATCTGGAGCAATCCATCAACAGGAAGATCTTCTTCAGAGAGAAATCAACTACCATATTTACTCGGAAAAAGATTGGATAGAAAAAATCGTTGAAAAAGACAGTTTTATACTAAATCTCAAAGAGCAAAATAAAATATTTTTAATAGGGAATGAAAAATGCCTATAGAGAAAAAAATTGACGAACTTATTAAGAAAAAACTCGCAAAAAAAGAAAAAATTGGTTTTGACCAGGTAGAGAAGCATCTAGGAAGAGCAACATATGAACAAGAATAAACAAAAATTTTCAATTTTAAGAGTAGCCATATCCGTGTTTGTTTTTCTGATCTTATTATATTGCCTCCATATGGCGGATGCCTACCTTATGAACATCCCCCATTATCGTGATATCGGGTCATATTGGACGCCCGACGGGAAAAACATAGTGTTCATCCGCTGGCATCATAGAAAGGGGCAAAAGCATGACTTCTTCCAGATATGGAAGATTAATCCCGACGGTTCGGATCCCGTCCGGCTGTTTGAATCTCAACCTTATTTCGTATTATACGGGATAAGGCGTTTTTGCTTCAACTCCGACGGATCCCATATAAACCTGAGACTTAACAAAAAGAAAAACGGAAAAATCCAGGATATGCTCTATCGGATTCCTCTCGATCCGTCTCAAAAAACCGAAACCCGTAAGCTTGACAAGAAATTCCCCCTTGATGTATTTCTTGCATTCAGGGATGATATGGTCGCCCTTCGCAGGATGAAGGGAAGGGGCAAGACGGCCGCAAGCACATTGCAAATATATCGATTTGATGATATGAAACCCGTAAAAGAGATAAATTTTCCCAAAAATACTATATGTGTTTTCGCCGATTTTTACAACGGGGGAAAGAAGATATTCGGAGTAACAAGGAAGCCCAACGGGGAAGATCCGAAAAAATTCGACAATACTCTTTGCTTATTTGATGAGAATAAAAAAATTAAATTCAGCTACTCATTCATAGACATTCACTATCTTGAAAAGTCAAAAGTTTTCCTGGGAAGCGACCTGTCAGGCAAGCCCGGGTTTCACATATTCAATCCAAAAAAGAATAAATGGAGATATGTAACCACCCCACTGAACAAAGACGGGAGCTTCAGCTTTAATGTTACGGAAGACGAGTGTCGGATAATATTGAGCGATATCAACAAACTTTATTATATTGATATGAATGGCGGCGGTGTATCTGAATTTATCCTGCCTGAAAAAATGCTATCGTCTCCCGGCGAAAACAAATCGGGCAATCAGCTTGTATTTTCAAACGGTGACATTATATGTAAAATGAATCCTGACGGGACTAATATCCGTGAACTGACAAAGCCTTCCGAGAGATCGATGTATCTGAAAAATAAACAATATCGCACATATCTTGATATAAGAAGAAGAACCCTGAACGCTTTTAACAGTGTTGATAATCATCACTAATAATTTTATTTCATTTCAGGATCTCCATCTGCGAACCTGATTGCTTTCATTAAGAATATATCCTTTAACGGACTCTCAAGAAGGGATTCAGCAGGCTCAATCCCCACTTTCAGATACGCCCATTTCAACCTTGTGTATGGATCAGATCCCTCATAAGGCAGAACAACCCCGGCTTTACCCCCCGTTTTGAATACGATCCCGTCTGATTTTGTCACATTTTTTACTGTTGATATTGGAATAAGACTTTGTACAATTGTTATACTTATGCGGCATTCTTTCAATTCCCCGGGATTTATCGGCGAATATCGCTCTCCACGCATTGCGGACGCCACTGCCATCTTACAGACCTCTTGCACGACATCGGGACAGTATGGATCCAGAGTTCCCCTGCAGCCTCTTATGTCTGTATGCCTGTCGATTGTTACGAAAACACCTGCCTTCATATTGACAAGGTGAGGGTAATCTTTTAAATTGGGGGTGTATTTTTTTCCCTTGAAATGATGTTCAATGCTTTTTCTTGCAGTTGAAAGAAGAAATCTCTTATCTTTCGCCGCTAAAAACATCTCTTCTCCCCCACCCCATTCTTCCGCGGCGAATACGTATGAAAGTGAAACAATCAATATGGCGATAAATGTGAAAATAATAAATCTTTTTGGTCCGGTCATTTCTGCTTCCATTTAGTTTATTTCCTGATTTTTTGACGGTTTGTTTATATTATCCTGTTTTTCTTATTCACTGCAGAGGACCCTGAAACAAGTTCAGAGCAGGCACAGAGGACGCGAAGAATTTCTAATGTTTACTTCTGAGTTCGTAATAATGTAGATCCCATCTCGCATTTCCCGTTTCTCATTTCAATTTAACCACAGAGGGCGCAAGGAATTTTATTATAGAGTTTATTTTTAATTCAAAGTATCCTGTTTCCGTCATCCATTCTCCTTTCTTATCAGGAAGCCGCTGAAGCGGCTGAGATGCCAGGGGGTGGGGCGCCATCGTTCCCCCCGGATAAATCCCTAATCTTTCATTACATCTCCTCAACCTCCGATGGGGACTGGATTTCAGAGGTCAGGAGATGTCCCGGGACAAGGTCTTCAAGCTCCGTTGCTTTGCCTCGGACATCCGGTTTAGAGGTTTTTCAAATATATGGAAGGGGGAAATGAGAAGCGAGAAATGAGAAAAGAATTTCTCAACTCTCGTCTCCCGATTCTCTTTTCTTATTTCCACCACACCATTAACCTTCAGAATCTGGAAGCCTCTGAAGAGGCTAAGACGGCGTGGTTAAGCCATTCTCTCTCCACCACAATAAATTGTGGTGTTGTTCTAAAAAACAATTGCTGTGTTGTTCTAAAATTAATAGTTGCATTATTGTCAATGCACTCTAAATATCACATCCATTTCCATATAAATGTATATAAAGATTAGGGATAAATCCGGGGGTTATTCTCATGGGATGAATATGGCGGTTATTTTATTGTATGGGGGGTATTTTAATGGGGTGAATCCTTTTCGTTATCCGTTCTCTATTTTTCTCACTTCCTCATTTCCTTAGGTCATGTTTTCAAAATCTTACCCGGGTCATAACTGTTACTTATGCTTTTTTCCTTGTTTAATAAGATGATCCCCCTCACAAATTGTCTCTATTCAAACCTCTTATCGTGAGGGGAGAGGTGGCAAGCAACGCTTCCCGCTTCTCATTTCTCATCTCCAACATGGTTTCTCTGAAGATCCTTCATAAACTCACCGGCAATGTCCGTGCTTGTCCACTCCGGTGCCAGGTCATAATACTTTTTGAACGCCGAGATTGCTGTTTTCCTGTCATTCTCTTCTTTCGTAACCTTCCATTTCCGGTACATTCCCTCCGCCGTCCTGAATTGCTGGAATGATGTATCTATGGGAAGTGTTGAAAGGGAGAGTGCTTTTTTATAATTCTTGATGGAGAGGTTAAAAAGTTGGACGGCGGAATTCCCTTTAGCCGCCTTCCCTCTTTCCATCCAGTACCAGCCATAGTTCCTGTATGAGCGGAAGTTATATGGACTCTTTTTAATTGTCTCTTCAAATTCTCTTTCCGCCATTTTATAATTGCCGGAAAAAAAATAACATTTTCCCACTTCAAAAGGCGCAAATAGGTTTTCTTTTTCAACCTCATCAACACTCTTGAAAATTTCAGCCGCCTTTTTATATTTACCTGCTTCCCGGTACATGTGGCCAACCTGTTTTCTCAATAGCTCGTCACCGGGGGCTTTCTTCAATTCACCCTCAAGCCCCAAGAGGGCTTCTTTGAATGCATTATTCAAAATCCCGGATCCCGGCGATTTAGCAAGCGCCCCGGCAATCTGCGTTCTTGCGAGGAATGCTATCTCCTGGGAAATTCCCTGGTCGTTCCTGAAAAGCTCGAGAATACTAAGATTAACTTCTGCCGATTCCTCATATTTGCCCATTTCGAACAATATCCTGGCCTTATCCTCGAGAAGCTTCAAATTGTCCTTATTTGCCTTCAATCCTTCCTCGCAGACCGAGAGCGCATTGACGTAATCCTTTTTTCGCTGATGTACCATTGATAATGCAAGATAAATCTCCACATTTCCGGGGTTCTTCTTCAGCCCTTTAAGTAAAACATTATGTGCCACTTTAAAATCCCCACTTTTCACAGCAATTCTCGCCTCATATATACATTCGGGAATCTTAGTATTGGAAGAGAGTGGAGTATAATTATCCTTTGATGATATTGAAGTGGATGTGGGTGATGAAACAGGATCGGGCTTCCCGGGCTTCCTATTTCCCTGATTACAGCCAGTGAATGGAGCGCACAAGAAAGTTATTATAAAAAACAGGACTATATGTTTATGAAGAAAGCGTACTTTTTTTTGTTCCTTTGAGCTTCCGGAATATATATTCATGTTTGGAATTCACCTTTCCCTAATAATATAATATATTTTAGCATTCATATTTAATTCCTTAAAGGGGTAAAAGAAATATAATTGCCCTCTGTATTCAAAATTGTCAATCCAGGCGATATAATTACCATTAATACTTCCTTCCCTCACTATGCTATAATGGTAGATACTATCTTCATCTAAAGAAAATTTTATCTTGAAGAGTTGACATCGGCAGTTATCGATAAGGCTGGTGAAAGGTCGTGATAATATGAGTTATAGAATTGATAAAATCTGAAGCATAAAGTTTTTTGAAGATGGGGTTTGGGGAAGAGACTTTTTTCAAAAAAGTTTCTTCCCCGAATAAACCATATTAAATACTCACATTTCGCACATGTGAATTTATAAGAAGTAATAGAATTATTTTCATGTGTTTTAAGGTGATAACAGGTGTTTTAAGGTGATTAAGACAACACCACAATTTATTGTGGTGAATTGAGTGCAAACCCTACCACTACAGCGTCCTAACCACTTCAGTGGTTTATCTCTTCAAGAAACCGTTGAAACGGTCAAATTAGAGGTGGAAGGTGAGAAGTTGGAGGTGAGAGGTAGGTTTTATAGGCTTCTAACCACCCGATTAAAATCGGGTGTTGTCTTAAAAACTCGAAAAGTCTATAATAATTACAATTTATGGTTATAAAGCAATAATAGAATAACAATCAATCGCATTCTCGACAAATTGAGTGACTTAATTAAAAGATGTCAGGTGTGTGAAATCTAAGAAATAAGTTCTTGGGAGACTACTGAATGGGAGTAAACCATTATAAGACTGTAAGAGAGGGAAAGGAAAAGCATAGATGGGTAAGAAAAGCAAGATTCTGATTATTGATGATGAGCCGGTAATTCGCCGCTATCTAAAGGACTGCATGATAGATGCGGGATATAATACCATTGAAGCGGAGGATGGATTTAAAGGCTATGATTTGGCGGTGAGGGAAATGCCTGACCTGATCCTGCTGGACATAAACATGCCGGGGAGAGACGGTTATGAGACATGCAAGGCCATAAAAGAAGTTGAAAGTTTGAGAAATATCCCAATTATCTTTTCAACTTCCATATGTGAAAGTAGTAGTATAGTGGAGTGTTTCCGAGTGGGCGCATCCGATTATTTGATGAAGCCCTTTGAATTGGTGGAACTCCTGGCAAGAGTTGAGACTCACATAAAGTTAAAAACACAACAGGAAGAGGTAATTCGGAAGAATGAAATAATTGCCAGGGAATTGGAGATGGCTTCCTTGTTTCAGCAAAGCCTGCTTCCCAATCAATTTCCTGTTTCCTGTAAAACCGGGTGTGTGGCGCGGTTGATACCTGCGATTCAGGTCGCCGGGGATTTCTATGATTTTATTGACCTGGGCGATGGATCTGTGGGAATAGTAATTGCTGATGTTTCCGGGCATGGGGTATGCGCAGCGATGATTGCGGCAATGCTGAAAATTGATTTCCTGGCATTTTCAACTGCTGATAGAATGCCTGCGGATGTTCTTGGTATGGTTAACATGCATCTGTGTAAAATATTAAAGGACGGAGCCTTCAGCACGGCATTTTATGGGATTCTCAATACAAAAGAGCGAACCCTGTCATATTCCATAGCCGGACATCCTCCACCCTTATTTTACCGGGACAAAGGAGAAAATATCTCGACTTTTTTCCATGGAGGTCTGCCCCTGGGTGTGCTTCAGGAGTTCAGGTATGAGAACAGGGAGATTCCTGTTCATCATCTTGACAGGTTATTGCTATATACCGATGGAGTTACCGAGGCTGTGAGTGAAAAAAAAGAAATCTTTTCCGAAGAGAGACTCATGGAAAGCTTTTTCAGGAACATCCATCGGCCTGTCGAAGAAATAGACAGGGCAATTTATGATGATATAACCGCATTTACCGGGGGAAACCCGATAGAAGACGATCTGACGATGATAATTATTGAGTTTTAATAACTCGCCGACCCAAGTACTTCCCGCACCTTGTTTGTGAGTGATTCCGGCGTTATAGGTTTCTGGAGAAAGGGTAGGTCCGATCCCAGGATTCCCTGGAGGATAATAACATTATCAGTATAGCCCGACATATAAATCACTTTCATATCCGGACGCAATCCCTCCAGGCGTTTTGCTAAATCAGGCCCGTCAATTATGGGCATTACAATATCGGTTAGCATCAGTTGGATTGGATCTTTATGTTGTTCACAAATAAGAATTGCCTCGCCCCCGTTACGCGCCACCAGTACATTGTAGCCACACATTTGAAGAATACTGTGGATCAGTTTTCTGACCATATCCTCATCTTCAACCAGGAGAATGGTTTCGAAGCCGCAGGGCAGATCCTCATAGGGAGTCTCTTCCTGTGTCGGCTCGGTGGGTTTCTCTACTCGTGTCATGTAAATCTTGAAAGAGGTGCCTCTCCCCGGCTCACTGTATACCCTGATATAACCGCCACTTTGCTTGATAATCCCATATACTGTTGAAAGACCGAGTCCCGTTCCCTTACCCTTTTCCTTTGTGGTATAGAATGGCTCAAATACATGAGTCAGGGTTTCTTTGTCCATTCCGCATCCATCATCACTGACGGCAAGCATTATGTATGATCCCGGCTCCATTTGGAGATGCTGACGGGCATATAACTTGTCCAGTTCTATATTGGATGTCTCGATGATGATTCTGCCTCCCCGGGGCATGGCATCGCGGGCGTTCACGACAAGATTAATGATTACTTGCTCAATTTGCCCCGGATCAGCTGTGATCTGTCCCAGGTCAGGATGGAGAACACTCACAAGTTCAATGTCCTCCCCAATCAAGCGCCTTATCATCTTTTCCACATTGGCAACAACACTATTGATATTCAGAACTCTTGGCTGAAGAACCTGCTTCCGGCTGAAAGCCAGGAGTTGTCGGGTGAGGGTAGATGCCTGGGATCCGGCTTTTCCAATCTCCTGTATATCTTCCCACAGGGGATCGTTTTTTGTAAGTCGTCTTGAAATCAGGGCACTGTAACCTATTATGACCGTGAGGAGATTATTAAAATCATGTGCCACCCCGCCCGCCAATCGTCCCATTGCGTCCATTTTTTGCATTTGTCGCAATTGACCTTCGGTTTCCTTGAGCGCATCCTGTGCCTGTTTGATTTCACTGATGTCATGGGTAACAGCAAGAAGATAGGGTTTACCGCCGAGATGGATTACCTCCCCGGAGAATAATCCCTGACGTGTCTCACCCGATTTTACCCGGAATTCCACCTCCAGGTTGCGTACAGCTCCGTGATCATGTAATTCTCTCGTAACAATGTCACGGTCTTCTTGCTTTGCCCATATATTCAATTCAATTGAGGTGTGCCGGATGACCTCCTCCCTGGCATAACCGGTGAGTCGGAGGAAGCTTTCATTGACCTCAATAAAGCGACCGTCGCTAATCACGCTGATTGTGATAGCGCTGGGACTGGAATAAAAGATGGTGGAGAACTTTTTCTCCGAATCGCGCAGAGCTTCTTCCGCCATTTTTCGTTTGGTGATGTCCATTATCACAGCTTCCAGCGCAGTGCCTCCCTCGTACCGGATCGTGTTCGAATGAAGCAGCAGCCACTTTATTTCACCCTTCTTATCTATGATACGGAATTCATATTGGGGGATGACGTCACTGTCGCCGGCTTGTTTTCTACGCATCTGCTTCGACACAAAATCTTTGTCTTCGGGATGGACAAGTTTGATGACTTCCCCGGGAGCCCAGTTCAGAATTTCATCCTGAGAATAGCCTGTAATTTCGCAAACCATATCATTGGCAAAAATCATCTTTCCGTCTTTTATTATATAAATCCCCTGAAGTGACTGCTCGGACAGGGAGCGGAATCTCTCCTCACTCTCCCTCAGCGACCTCTCAATCTTCTTGCGCATGGTGACATCCCGCCCGATACCCATGATTTCAATAACCTTACCGTTATGCATCTTTACAGATGATATACTCTCCAGCACTATATATTCACCGGATTTGCATCGGACGCGGGATTCCACAACCGCCATCTTTTCACCCCGAATAATTCGCTGAAGTCTCTCCCTGGCAAGAGACATCTCGTCGGGATGGATCAGGAGTGTGGAGTCCTTGCCGATCAATTCATCTCTTGCCCAGCCGGTTATTTGCTCAAATGCGGGATTTAAATATGTAATTTTGCCTTCCGGCGAAGCGGCATAGATAATGTCCTGGACACTTTCGACCACTCTCTGAAGTCGATCTTCCGATTCGTGCCTTTTTATTTCAGATTTCTTTTTCTCGATTGCCGACTCGACTGCATTTTTTAATTTCTCTATATATCCGGAATTACCCAGATCCTTGATAAGGCAGTCGGAAGCACCTGCGATAAAGGCTTCCCTGGCAAATTGACCATCACATTCCCCCGTATGGAATATCAATGGAATGTGGGGGAACCTGTCTTTCATGATTTCGAGAAATTCAAATCCGTTTACCCGGGGCAACCTGCATCCGGCAATAATCGCGTCGAATTCCTCCCTCTCCAATGCTTCAAGTGCTTCGTTACTGTTTTCAACACAGAAAACTTTCCATTGTGTAAATATTCTGGAGAAATTGGAGGCAAAATCCCTGTCGTTATCAATGTGAAGGATTCGAATTATAGTATCAGAGTCAATCATAATGTTCCCCTTATGGTAAAATCCCCCGGCAATGTTACATTACCTACTCTCAAGATTTCTTTTTTGGTGAGGATTCTCCTTTTTTTGAGTGTCTGGTGTCAGGTAGGAGTCTGTCCACATTTTCTCATTTTCCAAAATATGCACTATTCCCAATTTCCCTCATACAATTGATCTCCAGGATAAAATCTAGACAACTCGAATACCGGACAGAGCAGATTTGAAATAATTCAAATTTCACGAGAGGGGTTTGTATATGGATTATTACAACCTTGTTGAATTGAAGCTACAGGAAGCCGGGGTAACCCTTGGCGATTATGATAAACAGCAATTGGCGGAGGCTTATCCGGATCTGCTCCGCTGGCAGAAGATAGCGGAAAGCCTTATTGAAGATGAGACGGAACCGGCTTTAACATTCAAAATGAAAAGCGGGGATGATAATGAGTAAATCATTTGAAGAGCTAGCTTTCAAGCCCTTGTGGCAGGTTGCGGGTATGCTGGAAAAAAGAGAAATATCTCCCGTGGAAGTCACCGGAATGACGCTGGAGCGTATCTCGAAAATCAATTCGGTTATAGGGGCATACTACACGGTCTTTGAAAAGGACGCCATGAATTCCGCCCGGCAAGCTGAGAAAGAAATCCTTGCCGGCGATTACAGGGGGCCTATGCATGGGATTCCTTTCGGGGTAAAGGACATATTCGAATCAGGACCGACCACAGCGGGCTCCAGGATTCTAAAGGATTACATAGCAAACGAGGACTGCACTGTGGTTAAAAAATTGAAGGACGCGGGAGGGGTCTTGCTGGGAAAACTTGCTAACTATGAATTTGCCGCCGGTATTCCCACCCTTTCTTCATACTTCAAACCCACAAGAAATCCCTGGAACCTTGAATACGATACGGGCGGCTCCAGCAGCGGCCCGGCGGCGTCGGTTGCAGGAGGGTTAGCTTATGGATCTATCGGAAGCGACACCGGGGGCTCCATTCGTTTTCCGGCGTTCTGCTGTGGGGTTACGGGTTTGAAGCCTACTTACGGAACTGTGAGCAGACACGGCGTTTTCCCTCTTTCGTGGAATCTGGATCATGTGGGGACACTGGCAAGAAACGTCAGAGATTGCTCCATTCTGCTCCAGGCTTCCTCGGGATACGATCCTCTTGATCCCACATCCTCAAAACATCCGGTTCCCGATTATTGTGCAAAGCTCGGGCAGGATATCAAGGGCAAAAGAATAGGCGTACCACGAAACCTTTTTCAGGAAAACTGCGGGGAAGAAAGCTTGTCTTCTTTCAATAAAGCTGTATCCCGGATGGAAGATCTCGGGGCGGTGGTGTCGGAAGTGGAAACGGTGACCTTCTCCCAGATGTGGGCAATTTTCTGGCTCATCATGGCAGTGGATTCCTCTTCATACCACATCAAGAACCTGCGCAAACGCCCGGAGGACTTCGCTCCCGACCTGAGATTTCTCCTGGCACAGGGGCTAATGGTGAGCGGTCCCGCATACAACACAATCCAGAGAGCAAGAAGGGTTATCAGGGAGAAGGTCCTGAGTCTGTTTAAAAAAGTTGACCTCCTGATGGTACCCGTTTCAGGCATTACCGCAACTCCAATCATGAAAGAGCCGCCAACCAATTACAACCCAGGTGAAAATTACCCAATTTACTCTCCCCTATTCAACCTGTCAGGAACACCGGCACTGGCACTACCATGCGGATTCAGCAAAAAAGGATTACCCCTGGGATTCCAAATAACCGGAAAACCCTTCGATGAAGCGACGGTCCTCCAGGCGGGTCATGCCTATGAACAATCAACAAAATGGCATGAGATGCATCCGGTTCTTGGGGGTTGAGGGTTGGAGGTGAGATTGTCGAAAATTTTTTTTCACCGCAGAGGTCGCAGAGGATAACCGGGATTTTGAAAATTGGAGGTAGTGCCCTCAATCAAAAGGAAATTTTGCCGGGTTCATGCGGTGTTCTTGTTAGCTTGATGTTGTTCAACTTTCTTATGGGGGGAGTTTAGGGTAAGAATACTAATTGAATTATCAACAGCATAAAGGAAGCAATTATCCTTTAAATAGTCTCTATTCTTTTATCCCAAGATGCATAACAAATACAGCGGTTTCACTTTCAAATTTTGGTTGATTATTAGACTCTGGTATATTAATATGTTCTCCCATTCCGATAGCCCTAAGAATATTGTTTGTGAAATCATCAAGCAAAGGATTTACCACGGAATCATTTATAAATGTTGTCTCGCCAATATTAAAGAAAGTCCATTCTCTTATAAAGTCATGAATATCTCGCGCAAATATAGTATTACCAAGGAATTCACTATTTTGGCCAGAGAAGAATGGAAAAGAATAATGGCCTTTTCTACAATATTTGTATAAATAATGAATCATATCTTCCAGTATCATTGGATCTAAATAAGGTGAAAAATTGAAGTTGTTGCCATAAGAACGATTTTCTTCCAAATATCTAATATCTTTCTCTGCAATACTTTTATTTTTCTTCATATCAGCAACCAAGGGAGCTGACAGAAAAATCATTTCTCCCGGTTCCATAAAAAGACCGTAAGAACCGAGACATTTTGAGTGGTTTAAAAAAACAATATCTTTCTGTCCAAATTGCCTGAAAATGCCCTTCTTGCCTGAAAAAGAAGGGAAATTTTTAAGCAAAAATAATTGCTCCTCATCAATTTTCCAACTCCTCTTTGAATCAACTTTATTCTGGATGAATGTTATTTTCTGGACAATTCTTTTTCTTTTATAAGTTGCAACACTTATTACAAGCATATCAGCCAATTCTTTTGTTACTGGTTTATCCCGAAAATTGAATTCCACATATGACCTTGAACCGTGGATTTTTTTTGAATGAAATGAAAGGTTCCTATATTGTGCAGAATTTTTAATGGTATCTACTAGTCTTGTAACAAGTGAGACTTCATTTTCACTTTTGCTGTATCCTTGTCCAAGTGCATCGTAAATGCTTAAAGAAAATTCATTTTGAAATCTCTTGAAGTCTATGTTTACTATTAATTTATTGAACTCTCTGATTAAACGTTCCATATTTTACACCCCCGATTTAATGTCAATGAATGATTTCTATATTTCGTTAAATTAACCTTTATAAATGAATTCTTTTTCGCAACAAAATTAATGATTAAACTTCAATACTTGGCTAACTCATTTGTCTATCTTTATATCATATCTGTAGCATATTGTTTTAATTATTACTGATCACCAACAACTTCAGCCAAGGCTATTCTTTCGATTTCAAAAACGTTTAAATCCCTTCCAATAGGTTTTAAATATTTTTTTTGATAATAGGAAGCTCCTATATCTTCTATTAATGATAGATTATATTTTTGGAGGAATTCTGCTGTTTTTGTTGGTTCTATTCCGTAGATCCATGGGTTTTTTGTTTTGTTTATCATTCTTGTCAAAACATTTGCGCCTTCAAGGTTTGAGGTGCCTTCTATTACGCTTTTTATTATGTAGGTGAAAACTGCCCTGCTTCCGGGGGATGTTTTTGATATGTACTTCAATGTTGAGTCTATAGCTTCTGCAGTAATATATTGTGTGACACCTTCCCATATAAAAAAAGTGGGTCTGGAAATGTCCAATCCTTTTGGTTCCAATGTTTCGTCAAGGGTTTGATTGTTAAAGTTAATGGGGACATAGGTTACATGGGATGGAAGGGAGCCCAGGATTTTCTCTATTCGTTGCTTCTTGTAATCCAGGACAGACGGCGTATCTACTTCAAACACCTTTGTTTTATTGATTCCAGGTATCCTGTAAGGTCTTGAATCCAGTCCTGCGCCTAAAATCACAATATTTTCCATTCCGCTTTTTATTGCTGATTGAAGCGCATCATCAATATACCTTGTCCTGCAGATTATTCCGCCTAAAACGCCCGGAACCCGCTTTTCACGCATCTTTATACACCATTCTCTGATACTTTTGAAACGCATTAAATCCATAATGAATTTCAATGGTTGATCAAGAAGGTCTCTTGCAAGATGATCTTCAAAAAGCCTGAGGTCTTTGGGAGAGAATAATTCCATCATTCTCATCGCCGCCGCTCCGGTAGCCGTTTGATTGACTTTATTTTTCCCCATTTTCAACCTCATTTCTAAACAATAGTTGTTTGTTTGTTTTATAATTTGCGCTCCGAAGTGAGCATTTCGTCTAACCTGTTATTTTACGAATCCGCCTCATCTCCTTCACTTTATTTCACCTGGCCAAAGAAGATGTATAAAAGAAGATGTATCTTGGAAAGACACTCCTCATCTATCAGAATTAAGTTGACAAAAAAAGTGAGGACAGGCACTGTTTGGAAGTTTTTGAAGATGAAAAGGACAGGTGGGAGTATCTGTTATTTATCAAGGAATACATCGGCAGATGCGGGATCAAGATATGGAAGGTAAAAAAAGAACCTGGATCCCTGTTGAGACGAAGTGACCGATATTTCTTCACCGTGAGCCTTGAGGATTTCTTCCACGATGGCAAGTCCGAGTCCGGATCTCGAAGCTCCACTTGTTCGAGCCTTGTCAACCTTGTGAAACCGGTTGAATATATTTTCAATTTCTTCTTCGGGGATACCTTGGCCGTTATCTTCAACGGAAAACAGAACCTTCTCTTTCTCCTTTGTTGCGGAGATTCTTATCTTTGTCCCCGGTGGATTGTGTTGAACGGCATTATTTATCAGGTTCTGGATAGCTTTAAGGATTTTCTCCATGTCTCCCAGTGCCTGTAATTTTTCATCCTCGATGGAAATTTCAATTTGTATTTCCTTTTTCCCGGCAAGGAACCCTGCGGATTCCACCGCCCGCTGTATAGGTTCCACCACATCAAAGAGAGTTTTATTGATCTTAACCTCTCCAGCTTCAAATTTCGAGAGTTCCGTGATATCATTTATTAGAAAGGAGAGTCGTCTTGTCTGATTCAGTATCGATTCAAGATACTTCTTCCTTCCTTCTTCGGTGTCAATCACCCCGTCGCATATCGCCTCGGCGATTGCCTGGATGGTGGTAAGTGGAGTGCTAAGGTCGTGGGAAATATCGCCCATAAGTTTCATCCTGCTTTCGATGTTTCTTTTCAACTGGGAAGACATTTCATCAAAAGCGTCTGCGAGGAAGCCCAGTTCATCTTTTCTGCTGAGTTTCATCTTTTTTGTGAAATCCCCATGCGCCATACTCTGGGCGGCTTCCCCCATCCGGCGAATAGGCCGGGTGAAACTTCTGGACAGGAATACAGCTAAAATGAAAGCTATTATTGTGGCAATCAGGACGCTGTTCAGAAGCATTATAGCAAAACCGCGGGAAAGTCCAAGGGGAACAGCGGTAACGAGAGATCCCTTAAAATTCCCTTCTCGATAAATCGGGCAAATATAATAGTACAACTTTTTCCTGTTTTCTCCATAATACTGGGTGTATGAGAATTTTTTACCTTCACGCAGTTTCCTCATTTCAAATGGTTGAAGGTTTATATTTTTAATTTGACGAAATTTTGGGTGACTTGATCTGGAAAAAGCGACAACTTTACCTTCAGGATTCAGCATTTGAAGAGGGATGCCGGATATCCGGGCTATCTCGTTAAAATTACCCTTTATATTCTCAATTTTTTCGTCTTCTTTACAAAGTTCGCCAATTATCCGGGCAATTCTTTCCACCCTTATTTCAATTTCCATTTGCCGTTCTTTTATACGGATAGTCCTGAAAGTGGCAGTGGTCAAAATGTAAGAAATTACTGTTGTTATCAAAATAAGACACAAATAAGAAACAAGAAGTTTCCACCATATTGTCCTGAAAAATTTAATCTTCAAATGAATAACCGACTCCCCTTATGGATTGAATGGAATTCGGAAAACCACCAACCTCATAAATTTTCTTACGAAGGTTTCTAATATGAGCGTCAACCGTCCTGGTATCTCCCTCCATTTCATCGCCCCAGATCAAGTCCAGGAGTTCCGTTCTTGAATATATCCTGCCGACTCGTCCCATCAATAACTTTAGAATGGCAAATTCGGTGGCTGTAAGTCTGATAGATTTTTTATTGGAAATCAACCTCCTGCCATTAAGATCCAGGGTAAACCTTCTTGTTTGTATAACATTCTGATTTTCGCCATTCTTCGCTTTGCCGGGACGGCTTATCTCAGTCCTTCTGAAGAGGGACCTTACACGGGCCACCACTTCCCGCGGCGAAAATGGCTTTGGGATATAATCATCGGCTCCCAACTCCAGTCCAAGGATTCGATCCACTTCGCCGATCTTCGAGGTCAGGAAAATAACAGGAAAATAGGGTGCATTCCTGATTTCTTTTAGAATTGCAATCCCGTCGATTCCGGGCAGCATAATATCAAGAATCGCCATATCCGGTGGAGTGTCGAGAATTGCCTCAAGGGCGGTGTCGCCGCGATAAAAAGGAGTTACTTTGTACTCTTCCCTTTTCAGATACATAACAAGTATATCGGAAATCTCTTTTTCATCTTCAACGATGTAGATTCTTTTATTTTTGAACATATTTCCCACCAATCAAGCGAAATCCGGCATCATTATAGTTTGCGAGAATATTCATAAAGATCCTTCAATAAGATCCTTCAATGGACAAAAAAAATCCAGCGTAAAATCTCGGGACAGGATCTATCCCCGTTTGCTGAATTATGGCATGTCTTCTCTCGTCCTGAAGAGGAAAGAGTAGAGGTGGATGAATTACACAAAGAGGTCTATGGGGGTTTCATCGACGAGCCGGACTATGTCATTTTCAACCTCAAGCAATAATTGATCTCCCTGAAATATCAGATTGAATGCTTCAGGAACAATTTTTCCGTCACCATCGGAGAGGAAAACCTCTAATTCTGATAAACCTTCGTGGTATTGTAAAAAAGCATCCCGTAGCCTCAAATGAGTTTCAACGGCCTGGGGATGAACTTCCATTTGCCTGTATTCCTCGATGATTTCTGTCACTCTTTCCAGACGACTGTCAATTAATAACCCGACTTCAAGCCACGTTTTTTCCTCGTCCGGACTATCAGCCAATGCCTTGAATATCCGATATATTTTCGACACAAAATAATCATCATTATCCACCGGAAGAATTTCTTCAATGCCTTTGATATATTTTTCAATGCCCCCGAAGGCCGTGGAAGTGAATACTGCTTCACTATTCTCAGAGTTCATTTAATACACCATCCTGATAACCATTGCCAAGTTTAATATTTAGAGGAGCCTTATTGTATTGTGAGGTGTTAAGAAGTCGAAGGCTCCTCTAAATTCGGATCGCAATTTATAGAGGAAGAAAGCTTTTACTTCCAGTTTAGCCCTGTTTAAGTTGGTCGATCATTTGTTTTGTTTGCGTGCAGTAGTTACGCATTTGCATCTTTTCCTGGTGAGTCATCTGTCCGTCGGACATGAAATTCTGTTCCATCTCCTGCTTTTCCGCTCTTCTCTCCATGAGGCTCTGAAGCTCTTCCTGGCTGATACTGCCGTCCTGTACGCCCTGCATAATCTCCTGCATTCCCTGACCCTTGCCACCATTTTGACATCCCGACATCGCATCCTGGCCGATTCCGTTTTGACATCCCGACATCATATCCTGGCCGATTCCGTTTTGACATCCTGACATCGCATTCTGGCCCATTCCGTTTTGACATCCTGACATCGCATTCTGGCCCATTCCGTTTTGACATCCCGACATCGCATTCTGGCCCATTCCGTTTTGAGATCCCAACATCATATTCTGGCCCATTCCATTTCCACGCCCTGACTTCCTACCCTGGCCGGAGCATCCTATTCCGCCGATTCCCTGAATGCCGTTCTGAATCATCATTATTATTCATACCTCCTGCTTTGTGTTGTATATATAATAGCAGTGGTATGTAAAGAAATCGGGCAGTTGTGTAAAGACACTGTTACAGCATTGTTAAAAAGATGTTAACTTTATGTTCAGTCCGTCCAATAACCCGTCAGGGGGAAGGGGGAGGTCCTGAATTTGATAATTTCATTTCTTATGATTAAGTTTTTAGCTGAACCATGAGCAACAGAAAAGAAACGCAAATGTTTGATTCTCCCTTTGCGAGAGTGGCATCTAACCGCTATAATCGAGGATGGAAGCCTTTCCTGCAGTCAATGCCACTGAATTAAGGTTATGAGTTACGCATTTTTGAGCGGGTTTAAAAACCCGCGCTACGTGTTAGACATAATTTGTTACACAATATTTTTGCGGGTTTAAAAACCCGCGCTACGTTTTATATACAATTTGGTTTAAATATTTACTCATCGCCTCTTTTTAATACTGCCAAAAAAGCTTCCTGGGGGATGTTTACGCTGCCTATTTGCCGCATGCGTTTTTTGCCGGCTTTTTGTTTTTCCAGTAGTTTTCGTTTTCTGCTTATGTCTCCGCCATAACACCCGGCCGTCACATTTTTTCTAAACGAGCTGACTGTTGAGCGTGCAACAATTCTTGCTCCTAAAGATGCCTGGATGGGGATGGCGAATTGGTGGCGGGGAATAACTTCTTTCATTCTTTCAACAAGCTGTCTTCCTCTTGCCTCGGCATGGTCCCGATGCACAATTGTTGAAAGAGCGTCAACCCTATCTTTGTTCACCAGAATATCCATCTTGACAAGATCGGAAGGTTTATATCCGGTGATTTCATAATCCATGGAAGCGTAGCCACGGGTTTTTGATTTCAGGGTGTCGAAAAAGTCTGTAATAATCTCGGAAAGCGGAAGATCGTATGTCATAAGAGTGATGCCCACATAAGGATACTCCATAGTAACCAAATCACCCCTGCGTCCCTGGGCAAGCTCTATCACCTGTCCGACCGATTCATCAGGAGTCATTAATGTTGTCCTCGTGTAGGGTTCTTCAATTCTGTCAATAATATTGGGGTCTGGAAGATCTTTTGGATTGTCAATCCAAATCATTTCCCCGTCCTTTTTCACAATTTTATATATTACACTGGGAGCTGTGGCAATCAGGTTAAGCCCGAATTCCCTTTCAAGTCTTTCCTGTACTATTTCAAGATGAAGAAGCCCGAGGAATCCACAACGAAAGCCGACTCCGAGGGCAGCGCTTGTTTCTGGTTCATAGGTAAGTGCGGCGTCATTAAGTTTGAACTTGTCAAGACTGTCTCTCAATGCAATAAATTGCATAGGCTCAACCGGATAAAGTCCTGCATACACCATCGGAGTAAGAGCTTTGTATCCGGGGAGAGCTTCCGTCACAGGGTTCTTTGCAAGTGTTATTGTGTCCCCTACCTTGGCATTCTTAATATCCTTTATTTGCGCCGTCAGATATCCTACAAATCCGGGTCTGAGTTCTTCCACAGGAGTCAATTGAGGAGAAAATATGCCAACCTCGCCCACTTCAAATTCAGCTTTGGAAGAGAACATTTTTATAGTGTCGCCTTTTTTCACGGTGCCGTCAAAAACTCTAATAAAGGGAACAACTCCGCGATATGAATCATAATCGGAATCAAATATCAATGCCTTTAACGGGGCGTCGGGATCGCCTTTGGGAGATGGTATCAACCTTACGACCGCTTCCGGAATTTTTTCCATATTTGTTCCGTTTCTTGCCGAGACCGCCACCGCGTCATCCGCAGGCAGACTTAGAATTTCTTCGATTTCTTGTATTGTTTTATTTACATCTGCCGCCGGAAGATCGATTTTATTAATTACCGGCATAATTTCAAGATCGTTTTCAAGAGCGAGATGAAAATTTGCCATAGTTTGAGCTTGCACACCCTGGGCGGCATCAACCACAAGAATTGCGCCGTCACAAGCCGCCAGAGACCTTGAAACTTCATAAGTAAAGTCAACATGTCCGGGAGTATCAATCAGGTTGAATATATATTCCTGTCCGTCATTTGCCTCATATTTGATAGTAACGGGCGTAGCTTTAATTGTGATACCCCTCTCACGCTCCAGGTCCATACTGTCAAGCACCTGTGCTTTCATATGACGTTCGTCAATGGAGTTGGTCATCTCCAGCAGTCTGTCGGCCAATGTAGATTTTCCATGATCTATGTGAGCGATGATTGAGAAATTTCTTATATTTTCCTGTCCTATTTTCATAATAACCTCAAAATTGTTTGTTGTTGTAAAACGGGATTAAGTGAGTAAGATTTTTAATCCCGTAGAGTTTTATTACATTAAAGAAAATACCTTCTGTTTATTAAATGTTAAACCTGCTAATTCTCCCTGAAGGATTGGGCTTGCCTTATATAAAACTACCTTCTAATGTTACTATGTTGTTCAATTTGATTTAAGGGAGGTTATTATCAAGTAAAGAAAGTCTAATATTTCCGTTTCCTTTGCCCTGGTAATTGCTGCACCTGCATTTCCATAACTCTTTTATCGATGGTTGTTATTTTACCACAAAGATCATAGAGATATCAATGTTTTTTCTCCGGTTATTCTATGCGGTAAAAAACGTAACCAATAACTGGAAACAGTTTGAGAAAATAATCATCTTTTTTCTCCCAAGAATATTGACAAATAAAATCATGGTTGTTATAATGAATTCGCTTGCCGGGTCGTCTAATGGTAGGACAGCAGATTCTGGTTCTGTACGTGAGGGTTCGACTCCTTCCCCGGCAACCAAAAAGTTAATAATCCGGTGGAATCCGTACATGAATAGATGCATGTGAATTATTCGAAGCCCTATGCAGTTTGAGTGCCACAATTTGAATAAAGGCCGGCTTCCAGACCGACCTATAAAAGGAATTAATTAGAATTGAAGGTACTTTCCAGGATAAAGATTTGAATAGATATAATGCATAGATGGAGAATTATATATAAAATTCCACGTGTTATAACAAAGCGGCCCGTTGGTCTAGTGGTCTAGGACGCCGGCCTCTCACGCCGGAGATCAGGGGTTCGAAGCCCCTACGGGCTATTAAAGCGAAAACCCCGATAATATCGGGGTTTTTTGGTTTTTGTGATGTATTATCAGGCGCTATCCTATTTAAAACCTTGTTGTTTGCTTACTCCGGGTATATAAAATTGACAGATATCTTGATATCAGGGTGTAAACTATGTTTGATCGGGCAGGTTTTCGATGCTTTTTCAAGCATTAAACGTTCTTTCTTTGAAAAATTCTTTGGCATTATAACATTCACATTGATCGTCCCGATCCTGTTTATCGGCGGCTCTGCCGGGATGACATCCACTTCAACCTTTGTGCCGGATATATCCCAGTTATTTCTCATTGCAGGAACACCCATAGACATAAGCATGCAGCCGGCCAACCCTGCCCCAAGCATCTCTTTTGGTGAGATCTCACTTCCTCTGCCTGTGTAGGGGCAATCCATGGCAACAGTCTTTCCCGAGGGGTTAACCGCCGCGATACAAAGCTGTCCTTGTTCCTAGGTTACTGTGAGTTTACTCATAAGTATAGTCTCCTTTCCTCTGTTGAACCACTCGTTTCTTTCACCATTCAGTCACCATGTCCATTATTTGAAAATGCCCGCATAATTCCTATTATGAGCTTTATTTATCAACTTGCCAAACCGAACAAAAAGAATGCGGAAGGAATCCATATAGCCCTACTGAAATTATATATTAAGAGGCTTTTCTATTCCCTGGATTTTCTGTTATAAGCTATTTCTAATAACAGGACTTACTCATTTCCAGGAAAGAAATGCTTAAAACTGTCATCCTGAGCGGAATACGATCTTTACCTTTCCTGAATAAATCCTGGCAAGAACGGGATTAGCATTCCTCCGATTTATTACACAGCGAAGGATCTCTACCCGCGGCAAATGATCTCCTGCAGGCAACTATTCAAGAGATTCTTCGCTATGTAAACCTCCGTAGATCAAGAAAATTCCGTCTTTGAGAAAGTCATTGGAGCAAAGTTATTCGTTCTTGTATCGCTCAGAATGACAATTGCGTTAGTCCTTATATGATAATATGGTTGCAGGTGGATATATTTCCCAAAAAAAGAGTTCTTGTAACGGAAAAGTAATCCTCCCTGCAGTGGAGGGAGTGTAGCGACCGGAACTGCAGGGAGGATGCGGGCGCTCCGGGAATACCTTAGTTGTGTCGAAGCGTTTCGCTGGAATAGGACTTG
>JAIORV010000158.1 GCA_021107945.1 Vulcanimicrobiota bacterium
AACAGGCGTTATAAGGGGTTTAAGACAACACCACAATTTATTGTGGTGAATTGAGTGTAAACCCCACCACTACAGCGTCCTAACCACTTCAGTGGTTTATATCATTAAAAAACCGTTGAAACGGTTAAGTTGAGGTGGGAGGTAGATTTTATAGGCTTCTAACCACCCGATTAAAATCGGGTGTTGTCTTAAAAACTCGAAAAGTTTATAAATATTGTGAAATATGGCTATAAGGCTATTAAAGAATATTTCTCAATCGCATTTTTGACAAATTGAGTGATTTAATTAAAAGATATCAGGTGTGCGAAAACTAAGAACTATTGTTTTTGCAATAATAAACAGTGGAAATCCATGCATATATCTGCAAAATCTTTAATGACATTTTGCATGCTCTCTTCAATCTTACCTGAATTATGGCAGAATATATCAATTTTTATTGCATTTTCCCTGCATGTAAATTATAATATAATTATAATGAGATTGTCAGATGCAATTCATAATAAAATGGTATGCTCCCGGTGCAGGGGGCTTATGATACGCGAAAAAAATTGGGACCTACCCAGTGGTTTTATTGAATTTTTCTGTATAAATTGTGGAAAAAGAATCTGGATTACCGAGAAGATATTAAAATACCTTATTTACCTAAATTGAGATAAAACACCTCCGGACGCAAATGTTCAGCCACGAAAATCGAGGTTGGAAGCCTCTCCTGCAGTATTTATCTTTATATATATCTTTAATTATTGGTGATTTTCTTGATAAACCGCAAAGAAGCAAAGGGCGCAAAGATTCCAGCAAAGAAATTTTACAAACAATACTTAACTAAGTTAGTTTTGCCGTCATCTGAAATTTCAAAGCCAATGAGGGTGATTGCCGACTACCCGGATAATGTAATTTTATTATGGGGAGTATAATAAACAAGAGATGTAAACGAGGCGCATTGTTTACAATCGACAATACGACCGTTGGTCTATCAATCCCTTGGAACCTCTGTGGTCTCTGTGGTCTCTGTGGTCTTTGCGGTGAAAAAAAATATCATCAAAGATTAACCTGAAGTGGGAGGTCTGAATAGTTGCCTCCGGGCAGACTTTAATGCGTGCCCCGTTTCATTTTTAATAATTGCCGGACAAACCTTCTCACATACATTTTTCTCTGGTCAGGATTCAGGATTTTTCTTATTTCAAAAAACTGGTTAATAATTATTTTCTGTTTCCGGGCTTCAATCTGAACTATTCCCTGGACTATTTTATCAACCTTTTTCCTGTCAGGATTCTCCTTCCGAATCTCTTCCACCAATTCGATTCGCTTTTTCATGGTCTTAAACTGAAGATCTTCGAGATTATCCCCATACTTCTGCTTTATCTTCTTCAGTTTCTCCTTCTGCTCATCGGTGAACTTCATACGATTCTCACCGGTTCTCTTCTTTCTAACTGCTTTTTTCTTGCTTTCCGCTGTGGATTTATCCTGGGCTTGTGCAAATAAGCAAGTAATAAGAGAAAATATGAATATCATGACGCAGAATACTGCAATTTTTTTTGATTTATTCATTTAAATCACTCCTTAGAATCGCTGATGCGGTTAGAATCTTATTGTTTATTCATATCATCAAGAGGGGAATTCTCACCTCACGATTGTTTATCTTCAAATAGATCATCGAGATTAACAGGTTCCAGTCCTCCGTCGATTTCGATGGATTTCACCGGCGCAGGTAACGCTGTAGCAGGCTCCTCTTCAAGAGTTTCTTCCAGAACTCCCATTGGGGAGGGCAGTAAGCTTGAAGCATCACCGGGGATGTTTGACGCCGTCAGGGTTGATATTTCAGCCGGCACTTCTATATAGACAATCCTTGTTTCGGGTGAATCTTTATAAACAATTTTCTCTCCGGTTCGTGGAAATGAAAAGTGTCCAACAAGAAGAGCAATAATCATTACCGTTACCGCTCCCCAGGCAGGTATGCGAAATGAGAAAAGGCGGGAAATAAAATCTCTGAATTTCTCTGCCAGCGACGAGTCCTTCCCGGATTTTTCAACCGCATTCCAGAAATCAGGCAGGAAATTCACTCCAGGCTTCACATCTTCCCATTCTCCCAGCAATTGCCATGTTTTCTTGTATTCCTCAATTTCCTTCTGGCATCCGGGGCAATTGTCAATATGGGATTTGTAAGCAGTCATCCTGTCCTGGGGTAAATCGCCCTCAATATATTCGGATATATGCTTCCTTATTTCCTCGCAGTTCATTTCCTTTACACTCCTATTTTGAGACATATTGTTTCAGGGCTTCTTTAAGAGTTTGCCTTGCCCTGTGCAGCCTGGATTTCACGGCGGATATGCTTATATCAAGAACGCCTGCTATTTCATCATATGAGAGATCATTATACCTGTAGAGTATCACAACCGCTCTTTGCTCCGGCGACAGGTCCATTACGGCCTGTTGAACTTTTTCCCTGATTTCGCCCCGTCCAATCTCATCTTCAACGGGGTTTGAAAGTGAGGTCATTTTCCTCTCCGCCTCATAATTACCGTTTTCAGACTTCTGATCCAACGATTGAAAGATGAATTTACTCCTTCTTTTTCTGACACGAAAGCAGAGATTCATGGCTATCCGGTAAAGCCATGTGAAAAATTTCGCTTTCGCCTGGAACCTGTCGAGTCCCCGGTAGGCGCGGAGAAATATCTCCTGGGCGAGATCTTCTGCATCCCGCCTTTCACCGGTGAAACGGTAAACCAGGTTAAGCACCGGCTTTTTATACTTGTTAATGAGTATCGAAAAAGCTTCCTTCTCACCGGCCTTGAACCTTTCGACTACATCCAGGTCCTCGTCCATGAAACCTCCTTGTTTCAATCAGTTAAACTCACAGAGCATAAAAAAGTTTTGCCTGTTTTGAAAATATGGTATTCTTTCACCGCAAAGACCACAAAGAAAAAAATAAGATAAGATCTTTCAAACAGTTGCTACATATGAATTTATCCCCTGTATTGTATTTTCCTACCTGCGCATAGTTGGTATTAGACTTTTTCTCGTTATTGAAGACATTTTTTAACCGCAAAGACCACAAAGTCCGCAAAGATCAAAATAATGTTCGTGTTTATTCAGACCCATCAACTATAGGAGAGGCTTCCAGCCTCGATTTTCGTTGCTTCATCGCCCTCTGCGAACTCTGCAGTGAGTTATCACTATAATTCTTGAATAATAATGTGCCAAATACCATTTCCGGAAGGTAATTTCGAAGTAAAAAAGAAACTCGTTAATTAAATTAAAAGAGGAAAAAAAGGGAATTCAAAATATTTCTTGCAAGACATGGCAATTAATAAACTCTGTGGTCTTTGTGGTCTTTGCGGTTAATGGATATTAAATAAATATATAATTCCGATATTTATCGAAAGGAAACAGATAGTTTTGACTGAGTTGACGGTAACAGTAGGAATCTTGATATTTACTATTATACTTATAGTTTATTTGAGAATAATTGAAAAGAAGGCGCGTCGTCAGATTGCCGAGATACTTATAACCGATGGATCAGAAATTCACAAATCAGCTATGGCCTGCGATATTGCAGGTTTAAAAAAGCTGATGGATAAGAGCTCCGCCCTTATTGAAACAACAGACAACGAAGGGAGAACGCCACTGCATGCCGCCGTTATGGGTGGTGACGGGAAGATCATTGAATACCTTATATTAAGAGGAGCGGATATAAACGCCCAGGATGAATCGGGCTTGACTCCCCTTCATGTGGCGGCGGAAATGGGCAGGCCGGAGCTTGTAGGAATATTAATTGAGAAAGGCGCCAAAATAAACATTCGTGATGAGTATGGAAGAACTCCAATCCACAACGCCGCAAACGAGGGACAAGAGAAAGTAATAGATCTGCTTAAGTCAAAAGGCGCAAGCATGAAGACAAAGGATGACAAGGGCAGGACTCCTTCCCAACTTCTGGAGGGTGCGCCAATAAGAAAGGCTATGCGGCATGATAACCTGAAAAAAGTCAAGCTGCTGTTGAAAAAAAACATTGGACTACTCGAGACAAGAGACAAGCAGGGATTCTCACTTCTTCACAAGGCCGCTTTCGAAGACAGGCCGAAGATTGTCAAATTCCTCATAAGGTCAGGAGCGGATATTGACAGTTGTGATGACGGTCAAAGCACTCCTCTCCATTGGGCGGCCTTTATGAATCGTGTCAATATTATCAAGATTCTTCTGGATGAGGGAGCGGATGTAAACGCCCTGGACGCAAACGACAGAACGCCCCTTGACAACGCCGTCACGAACGGAAAGTCCGAGATTATTGAAATGCTGATTTCAAAAGGAGCGGATGTCAATTCCATAGATAAAAATGGATGGACTCCACTTCATACAGCTATTATTACCGCCGGCGTCAAAATAGTGGAACAGTTGATAGAGGCAGGCGCCCAAATTAATTTGGAAACTGAAGACGACGAGACTCCACTTGATCTTGCCACCGGGAGTAACAACAAAGAAATAGCGGATCTTCTCAGAAAACATGGGGCGGAATAAAATCGGATTGTTTTTATATAACAGGTTCTTCATCATTAAAATAGAAGTAGGAGTAATTATGAGAAAAGTAATTATCATTCTAATTATTTGTATAATTTCAACAATCAGGCTTCAGGCCGCACTTGTTGATGATATTCACAAGGCCATTGCAGTGGGGAATCTGAAGAAGGTGAAAGAGATAATAAAGAAGAATCCAAAAATGCTCCACAGGACAGATTTCATGGGCAGAACTCCGCTTTATTACGCCGCCGATTATGGTCAGAATAAGATTGCAAAATACCTTCTTTCAAAAGGAGCAAAAGTAAATACCAGAACCGTGTATGGCGGCGAGAAAACACCTCTTCTTGCCGCTGCGGAAAAAGGAAATGTTAAAATGGCCTCACTCCTTATTTCAAAGGGAGCGAATGTTAATATTAAGATGAAGGACGGCAAAACCCCCCTGCACCTTGCGGCCAAGAAAGGGAAGCCTAAAATGGTGAATTTTCTTATAAAAAAAGGTGCATCGGTCAATCCCAGAGACAAGAAGGGGATAACCCCCCTGGGGTATGCCATAATGTCAGGACACAAAAAAACAGCAGAATTATTAATTAAACTTGGTGCATGTAAATAAAAACGAAGGATGAGAAAAATGAGAAAAATATTAACTACTCTTCTTTTATCTCTTTTTATTTTGACCGTCATACAGGGAATCTCTTTTGCCTCGGCTATTCACGAAGCTGCGGAGCAGGGAGACCTGGGATATATAATTAAACTTGTTGAGAAGGATCCGAAGCTGGTTTTCAAAAGGGATGAACAGGGTGATACTATATTGCTCAAGGCCGTACGAGGAAGACGAAAGGCCACCATAAAATATCTTCTTTCCAAAAAAGCAAATCCCAATTCCAAAAACAAGAAAAAGGAAAGATCTCTTCACATTGCGTCAGAGAAGGGATATTCGGATATTGCGCAGATGTTAATTGATAATGGCGCAAGGTTGAATTCAAAAAATAAAGCAGGCTACGCACCGCTGCACCTTGCCGCGATGAACGGATATGATAGAGTAGCCTTTCTGCTAATAACAAAAGGGGCAAATGTAAACATAAGGGACAAACGAAAGGAAACACCGCTTTTGCTCGCCGTGGATGCGGGACACAAGAACCTTGTGGATCTTTTTTTAAAAAACAAAGCATTGCTGAATGTAAAAAACGTGGATCGTGAAACTCCCATGCATCTTGCTTCAAAAAACGGTAGCAGAGAGATAATTTATCTACTGATTGCCAACAAGGCGGACATTGACTTGAAAGACAAGTTTGGCAGAACTCCCCTTCACCTTGCGGTAAAAAACAGCGATCAATCTGTGGTAAATTTACTTATATCAAAAGGGGCGAAGCTTGATTCATTTGATAAGAACGGCATAACACCCCTTCACATTGCGGCGGAAAAAAATGACAAGATAATAGCGCAGATTTTAATTACAAAGGGAGCGAATATTGAGGCCAGGAAACCTGGAAAAATGACCCCGCTTCAGGTGGCGTCATACAGGGGAAGCTACGATGTGGTGAAGATTCTTGCCGAGAAAGGTGCGGATCTCTCACTGAAGAAGAATCCGAAATGGACTCCTCTTCACCTTGCGTCAATGTCCGGGCATCCAAAGATTGTGGAATTGCTCATAACAAAAGGGGCGGATGTAAATACAAAAGACAGAAAAGGCAAGACACCGCTTTATTACGCCATGAAAAAGGGGCACGGTAAGGTAGAGAAAATATTGAGGAGAAACGGCGCATTGGAGAGGTAAGGTTATAGCTGATTTTAGCTATTATACATTTTTTCACCGTAAAGATCACAAAGAATAAAAAAGCCTTTGTGGTCTTTGTTTTTTTGCGTTTTTTTTATATTCTAATTAAAACCAGGACTTACGCATTCCCAGGAAAAGAAACGCATGAAACTGTCATTCTGAGCGGAATACGATCTTTACCTTTCCTGAATAAACCCTGGCAAGAACGGGTTTTACTTACATCCGATGTCCTCCACAGCGAAGGATCTCTACCCGGGTTCTCCTTCAAAACAATACTACTTATTCTCCATACCTGCTTCTTCCACCATTGCCAAGACTTGCTTCCTCCACACTAACGGGGGTCGAGATTCTTCGCTATGTTAATCCTCGAATATAAGATAATCCAGTTTTTGAGAAAGTCATTGGAGTAAAGCAAGTCTTTCGTGATCCGCTCAGAATGACAACCCAACAGCTTTCTCTAATAAGGAAGCGCATGCTCAGAAACCTGTGCTGAACTTGTTTCAGTATGACAATTGCGTAAGTCCTGTAAAACGTTATTTAGGGCGACGAGACGCCACCCGATAACAAGACATTTTTTCCTGAAAACAACTTATTTCTTTTTATCCAAACTTTGCCAGGGATTTCGCCAGCTTCTTTACTTTTTCCATGACATCAGGAGGGCAGTTTGACATGCTGTCAACACACTGACGCAGATTTGCCGAAACGTATGAAATGCCGACCCTGTAGAGTCCCGACCGGGCGGCGGAAACTTGTTGCAGAACCGACTCGCACTCCCTCTCTTCTTCTATCATTTTCTGGATACCCCTTACCTGTCCCTCAATTCTCCTGAGGCGCAGTATTAAATCCTCATTATTACTCACGGATATGACTCCTTTATTATTTGTCGTTAATCGATTGTTTTATATCTACCGACCGGCAGATATTACATAACCCATTACCGCTCCGAACAACACGGCAATATATGGGTTGCACAGGAGTGTTCAGCCGAGTCCTACTTTTTTTCCCAGGATGCTGACCAGGAATCCCAGTCCTCCGCCTACAATCAATGATATGATCATTTTTAACGTCATTTCAGCCTCCTTTTGATTCGCAATATATTATACTATACCCCGTGGGGTATGTTTGCATTTTATCACGAATAGCATTGGAAGTCAAGAGGTTAATATTCAGACCTCTCACTGCAGGTGAGGATTCCACTCGATTTCATACCATTTCCAGACTGGTCGGGAGACCGGCATTCGCCCCAAATCCTGGGGTGGTTTGAATAGATATTATGGATTTTTTTTTGCGGGTTTGAAAACCCGCGCTACGTTGTGGGGGATATTTTTGGCGGGTTTGAAAACCCGCGCTACGTTATGGGGAAATTACCTTGCTTCAGAGAAGCCCATCCCTTATATGAAAATCGGGAAGGAGAATTGGCTCTATTATTTAATTTTTCTATTAATATGGTTACATCTGTCTTCTAAATTTCCTGGATTTTGTAAATCCTATTCTTGAGAATAATGACTAATTTTTATTTACCGTATGACTTACGCAATTGTCATTCTGAGCGATACACGAGAGAGTTACTTTACTCCAATGACTTTCTCAAGGACGGGATTTCCTTGATCTCCAAAGGTTCACATAGCGAAGAATCTCTTTAATATTTGCTTGAAGGAGATCATTCGCTATGAGAAAAGATCCTTCGCTGATTAATACATCGGAGGTATGCAAGCCCCGTTCCTGAGAAAGGTTTGTTTTTTTAAGTAAACTGATCATATTCCGCTCAGGATGACAGTTTCATGCGTTTCTTTCCTGGAAATGCGTAAGTTATGTTACCGGTAACTATTCGACATTCTATTCAGACCTCCCAATGCAGGAGAGCCTTCTATGCGATATTTTCGTGGCAAGATGCCACTCTTATAAAGAGAAGACAGAACATCTGCAAAAATCAGCTCATAGGAGAAAAGACTTGAAAAAGAAAAAGGACAATATCGAAAAACCCAACCTTGAGATACGATTTATCCCCATAACCTGTGCTTCCCCGCTAATTTATGCCCATAGTCACGGATTCTTTAAGAAGAACGGACTGGAAGTTAACCTGAGACCTGCGCCGGGATGGAGCGGGATTAAGGAGCTTATGGTTTATGACAAGATCGACGCCGCTCACATGCTGGCTCCTATGCCCTTAGCCTCTTCACTGGGAATAGACGGAAAGCAGGCAGACATTCACCTTGCGGTTATACAGAACATAAATGGACAGGCTCTTACCCTGGCAAAACGGCACCTGGGAATAAAGGACATCCGGGATATGAAAGGATTCACATTCGGGGTTCCCTATCGTTTTTCCATGCACTACTATCTTCTGTGCTATTTCCTTGCCCAGGGTGGGATCAATCCCCTCCGGGATGTCAAAATTATTGAAGTTTCTCCTCCCCGTATGCCGTATTACCTGAAAAAGGGATGGGTTGACGGGATTTTTGCGCCTGATCCATATAACCAGATACCCGTCTATCGAGGAACAGGCTTCATCTACATTCTTTCGAAGGATATATGGCAGAATCATCCTTGCTGTTCTTTTGCTGTTTCCAGAAAATTTATGGAAAAGAATCCAAACACATACAGGGCAATGCTAAAGTCGGTCATAGAAGCGGAGTGGTCCCTGCACAAGGCTGACCCCGAAAAAAGAAGAGAAATTGCCCGGGAGATTAGTGGTCCGGGATATTTAAATCAGCCTGATTCAATTCCTGTGGAGCAGGTTCTGACGGGCGAATTTCCGGACGGAGCGGGGGGACATCATATAATTCGTGACCGTATAGATTTCATCCCCTGTCCCAGGGTTGAATTTGGCACATGGGTGCTGTCACAGATGCAGAGATGGGGGCAGTTGAAGAAAGTTGTGGATTATCAGGAAGTGGTTGAAAGTATTTTCGATTCAAGAGACTCGGCGGAAATTGCAGCAAACATTGGTTTCAAAAAAAGGCAGGCAGGCTCAGCTCCATGCAGATTGATTGCTGACACATTTGAGATGGGAAAAGCTTTTGACTATATGCAGAATCAGCCATTCAGTAGTTTCCGGGAAGAAACCGAAGAAAAGAGAGAATATAAAGATGCAAAATCAATCAAGACAAGGTTGATGGAAATTGTCAGGATCCTGGCCGACACATCGGGTGGAAACCTGAATGTGGGAATTCAAGCGACATCTGATGACGAAATCGGCATCTTAGAACAGAGCCTGAACGAGACTATTTTGAATATGAAATTCTCTCAATTAGCACTTAATGAACAAGCAGAGATATTTAAAGAGCAGACAAAAGCACTTGACGAACGGATCAGGGAGTTGAACTGCCTCTATGGCATCTCCAAAATTGCCAGAAAGCCTGACATTAAATTGAAGGAGATTCTTCAGGAGATCGTCAATCTCATTCCACCTTCCTGGAAGTGTCCTGAAGCCACCTGTGCACGAATCACCTGGGAAGGCCGGGAATTCAAAACAGAAGTTTTTAATGAAACACAATGGAGACTGGCATCGGATATTGTAATAGATGAAGAGCATATAGGCCTTGTCGAGGTTTTTTACATGGAAGAAAGACCCAAAAGCGACGAGGGTCCCTTTCTCAAGGAAGAGAGGTGTCTGCTCAACACCATTGCAGAACGACTGGGAAAAATCATCATGCGCAAGGGTGTAGAGAAGGCACTGAAAAGATCCGAGGAAAAATGGCACTCATTGGCAGAGAATACACCAAATTATATTTTAGTAATAGACCGGGAAAATATAATTCAGTATATCAATCGCGCTGCGCCTGGTCATACAAGGGAAGAGACGGTTGGGAATAATGTTTTCGATTTTATAGAGCCCGAATTTCACAATAGCGCAAAAAAAGCCATCAAGCATACTTTTAAGACCGGCAAGCCCAGCCGCTTTGCGTCTATTGCAGGTCCTCCCGGCCAAACCACATACTTTGATACCCTGGTGGGAACTATCAAACAAGACGGACATATTATTGCTGTCTCATTAATTAACACAGACATCACCCGGCATAAACAGATGGAGAAAGAAATCCAACGGCAGAATGATTTACTGAAAGTCACCCTTTTCAGTATTGGCGATGCTGTCATAGTAACCGATTCTAATTCAAATATAACCTTTATGAATCCAGTAGCTGAACATCTGACAGGATGGAGAATGTCCGAGGCTATATTCAAGGAAATCAGCGAGGTTTTCCATATCATAAATGAGCTTACCCTGGAAACTGCTAAGAATCCCGTTGAAAGAGCGTTGAAAGAAGGCAAAATTGTAGGACTTGCTAACCACACGATATTGATAGCCAAAGACGGAAGTGAGATACCAATTGACGACAGCGCGGCACCCATTAAAGATAAAAATGGTAACCTGCATGGTGCAGTCCTTGTCTTCAGGGATATCACGAGGCGCAGGCAGGCTGAAAAGGCGTTGCAGGAAAAGACACATAACCTCGAAGAACGGGTCAAGGAGATAAATTGCCTGCTTGGCATTTCTAAAATCACTGAAAAGCCAGGCATTGAAAAGGAGGAAATGCTTCAGGAGATTGTCAATCTAATTCCCCCTTCGTGGCAATATCCTGAGGTCACCTGTGCACGAATCATATTTGACGGCAAGGAATTTATGGCGGGAAACTTCAAAGAAACCATCTGGAGACTGGCTTCTGATATAGTTGTGAATAAAGAGCGGATGGGCATGGTGGAAGTATTTTACCTGGAAGAAAGACCTGAAAGCAACGAGGGACCCTTCCTCGAAGAAGAGAGAATTCTTATTGATGCTATTGCCGATCGACTGAGAGAAATCATCGAGCACAGGCTGGCGGAAGAGGTACTGAAGGAAAGCGAGGAAAGGTTCCGCTCTCTGTTTGAGTATGCTACAGAGTTTATATATATTCTGGACATGCATGGTACTATCTCGCATATGAATCCCGCCGCAATAAGCCATTCAGGTTACTCTGAAGAGGAAATCATCGGACGATGTATGGCTGAGTTCCTCACCCCTGCATCAAGGAAAAAATTTGCCACGCAGTTCCCGATGCTCAAGGAGAAAGGTACTAATCGCCAGGAAGTGGATTTTTTCTGCAAAGACGGGAAAATTGTTACTTTGGATTGTTCTGCCTCGGCTATTAAGGACGAGCAGGGAGAGATCAAATACATTATAGCTTTCCAGAGGGACATAACAGATCGCAAACAAGCTGAAAGGGAGCTACTGAAAAAAGAAAGCGCCATAGCTTCTTCCATCAACGCCATTATAATTGTTGACTTGAATGGAAGCCTGAATTATGTTAACAATTCTTTTCTCAAAATGTGGGGTTATAAAAATGAGAAAGAAATTCTTGGAAAAAGCCACATAGAACTCTGGCAATCGAAAGAAGAGGCATTTAAAGCAAAATCTTCCCTGAAAGAGAAAGGATCCTGGTTGGATGAAATGGTGGCCGCAAAAAAGGATGGCTCATCCTTCAATGCCCAGATTTCAGCCAGTGTCGTTACAGATGAAAAGGGCGTTCCTATCTGCATGATGGCTTCATTTGTAGATATAACACAGAGAAAAAAGTTTGAGGAAGAATCAAGAGAAAGCAGAGAGCGACTCAACTCAACCCTGACTTCCATGGACGATCTTGTTTTTGTACTGGATAAAGATGGTATTTTTATTGACTATCACCAACCTGCCGAAAGATCCGACCTGTATCTTCCCCGGGAAACCTTCCTGGGCAAATCATACAGGGAAATAATGCCTCCTAATGTATCAGACGGGATTGATGCCGCCATTGAAGAAGTCGTAGCCGGAAATCAGGTGAGCCAGTTTGATTATCCCACATCTATTAAGGGGGAGGAGTTATGGTTCAGCGCAAAAGTATCAATGCGAAGGGATAGCTTTAATCAATTTGCCGGAGTAACGGCAGTTTCACGTAACATCACCCGGCGCAAGAAACTGGAAGCTTCACTTCAAAAAGAATTAACAAAGCTTTCCACCGTGCTTTCAAACATGGAGGAGGGACTGATCTTTCTTGATAAAGATAACGTATTTCAGGAGGTTAATGAATACTTCTGCCGTTTCATTGGCCGGGAGCGTTCCTTCTACCTGGGCAAAAGCCTTAATGACATACGTAGATTCGCGCTTCCAACGCTGTTAAAAATAGTCGATGGAGAATCCCAACGAACCGAACTTCTGGATCAGGTGGGAAGCCTCATCGAGGGCTTCCGGAAGAATCCTGAATCCACTGTTGTCTCTTTTCAACTTCCCCTGGGCGATGCTGAGGTAATATTCCGGGTAAAACCGATCTACCGGGATGGCCAATATGAAGGTGTTATCATCAATGTCATCAATGTAACTGAACTGGTGAATGCCAATCGACAGGTTGAGTTGGCGCTTGAGGATGCAGTTGAAGCCCGGAATAACGCAGAAAAGGCAAAAGAAGCGGTGGAAGATGCGTCGATAGAGCTTATGGACGCTTACAAGGGGTTGGAGAAGGCCAAGCTGGAAGCAGAAAGGGCGAATCTTTCAAAAAGTGAATTCCTGGCAAATATGAGCCACGAAATCCGCACACCCATGAATGCCATTATGGGTTTCTCTGACCTGCTGATGGATAGTAAATTACGGCCCGAGCAGAAAGAATACATAAGATTCATAAAGAACGGCGGAGATCACCTGATGACTCTTATCGATGATATACTTGACTTATCAAAAGTGGAGGCCGGTAAAATGGAAATTAAAGAGACGACATTTGACATATACGAGCTTGTGAAAGAGACTATTGCATTAATAGATCCCGGGATGATGGAAAAGGGCATGAAAGCCAAGGTTTTCATGGATGGGGATATCCCCCAAATGCTCATTGGAGACAGGAAACTTATACGCCAGGTATTGATCAACCTGCTTTCAAATGCAGTTAAATTCACGAAAAAAGGCAGAATTATCATAACTGCCTCAGAGTCGGAAGACCTCAGACCTGAGCCGGGAATTTTCATGTTAAATCTGTCAATAAAAGACACCGGCATAGGAATCTCCGGCGAAAAGTTAAAAACCATATTTGATCCTTTTGACCGGGGGAGCAAGAGCACAAGCAGGGAATTTGAAGGAACGGGGCTCGGACTGGCCATTACCAGGAAGGTAGTGGAATTGATGGGCGGCAAGATAGAAGTTCTGAGCACGATTGGAAAAGGCTCAACATTTCTGGTAGATCTGCCATTAAGGATACCGGTGGAGAAAAGCCAGGAACCGGAGGAAGAAATCATTGAAGTAAAGGAGTCCCCTGATCTCAAATCCAAATCTGGCGATGGACAGAAAGATTCAAAGAAAGTCATCCTCATTGTTGAAGACAATCAAGCATCCAGGCGCCTGATGGAAATCACCCTGGAATCCTCCGGTTTCGAAGTAATTTCCGTTTCTAATGGGAAGGAACTCTTTCTCGTCCTGCCTGACAGAAGGCCGGATATGATACTTCTGGACCTTGTTCTACCCAGTATGTCAGGATGGGAAGTGCTTCGCAACCTGAAGGCAAAACCCGAAACCGCCGATATCCCGGTAATAATTTGTTCGGTCCTGCCAAAGCCAAGAAAAAAAGTTTGCATGACTGCAGTTGATTATGTGGAAAAACCCGTCGAAATGAAGAAGCTGATCGCCTATATTAATAAAATGTTCAAGAATGACCTGTCCGGGGATGACCTGTCCAGGGATTCGCAGAAGCAAGAATCTGTGGTCATAATCGAAGACGATCCTATAATATCAAAAAATATCCAACATTTATTTGAGAAATTCAATTATTCAGTCAAGTCGTTTCTCAAGGCAAGGGATGCATTAGATTATTTCAAGAAGGGAGAACTTGCCGATGTCGTCATCCTGGACCTGATGATGCCGGAAATGGACGGATTTGAATTTTTGGAACATTTCAGAGAAGAGAAATGCGAAGAAATCCCAATACTGATTTACACAGCCAAAGATGTAACCTCCGAGGATTATGATGTATTAAATGGTTCTTTTAGCAGACTACTCAAGAAAAGCGAAACAACAGTTAAAGATCTGGTCAATGAGGTGTCGGTTATTCTGAAAGAGCAGGAAAAATGCCCTCAGATATTTCCAAAAATTTCTGAGAGTGAAAAACAAAAGATAAGAATAAAACCTAAATTTCCGATGCCCGAGGAAGTTGATATACCCGAGCAGAAACAGGAAATGATCAAGAAAGAGAAGTCCGGAGCCCGGATCTTGCTGGTGGAAGATAATCCAGTCAATCAAAAGCTCTTCAATATCTATCTGAAGAACTCCAATCTTAATATGATAATTGTAAGTGACGGCGTCGAGGCGGTTGAAATAACCGGCAAAGAGCACTTTGATCTTATCCTCATGGACGTTCAACTTCCTAAAATGGACGGCTATGAAGCGACCCGCCGAATCCGGAAAAACAAAGATTACAAGAATACTCCCATCATAGCCCTGACTGCCCACGCCATGAAAGGCGAGATTCAAAAGGCAAAAGAGGCAGGATGCGATGCTTATATTCCAAAGCCTGTTACAAAAAAGATATTGTTGGAAGCCATTCACTCACACCTGAAAACGGCAAAAGAGAAGGTTGAGACTGCCCAACCCGAACCCCGCATTAAAAGAAGGAAGTTGGATCCAGACATTCTGGAATTGATTCCCTGGTTTATAGATACAGTAAAGGAATACATAACCGAGATAAAACAGGCATTTGAAGAGGGAGATCTGGATGCAATAAGGATAAAAGGACACCAGTTGAAAGGCAATGGTTCGAGCTTTGGATACGACGAATTATCGGAGATTGGAATGAAACTCGAGGATACGGCAGAATCTGGAGACAAGGAATCTTTGAAGGACTATATCGAGGAATTGGATGAGATTATCAAAGCAATTGAGGAGGAGAGAGATGTAGCCTCCGGAGCATTGCGATAGTGTTTTCTCTATTTCGAATAAAACTACTTTGAAGTCTTCTGTGAATAAATGAAATCCATTTCATCTGCGGCGAGACGCCGCAGCCATCAGCTTTGTTATATTTGTTATAACGGTGGGGGCGACATCCCGCCACCCAAATAACAAGACATTATTTTGTGGAAAAAGCTTATATTAACAGGACTTACGCAATTGTAATTCTGAGCGGATCACGAAAGACTTGCTTTAATCCAAAGACTTTCTCAAAGACGGGATTTTCTTGATCTGCGGAGATTAACACAGCGAAGAATCTCTTGAATAATTGCCTGCAGGAGATCGTTTGTCGTGGGTAGAGATCCTTCGCTGTGTAATAAATCGGAGGAATGCTAATCCCGTTCTTGCCAAGGCATATTCAGGAAAGGTAAAAATCGTATTCCGCTCAGGATGACAGTTTCATGCATTTCTTTCTTGGAAATGCGTAAGTCCTGATGGTAAATAAACCCGGATAATGCTTTTAAATTCAACGCAGAGATCGCGGAGGTCGCAGAGAACTTATTATATGGAGGGTTCACTGTTAATTTATCGCATCATTTTTCAGGCATTCTCCGATATAATTTTATATTGGCGAGAAATGGATTCTTTCACCGGTAAAAGGCTACAATACGGTAATTGTAAGATTCCAAATGCATTATTAGGGATAAAAAAAATGTCCGTTACCCGGCTCGGACATTTATTTTAAGAAGTGCTATGGAACTTCAATTTCAATCTTTTGTAAATTTCACCACTTTGCTATCGCCAATATCGGAAACATAAATGTTTCCATCGCCGTCAACTACGATTCCAAAGGGATTTTTCATTTGATCCTCGCCTGAACCGTATTCACTTATATGTTGGCCTACCAGGATGTGGTTGATGTCATACACCGCAATACCCCGAGCATTTGTTGCGCTACTTACAGTATAATTTACATATAATTGGCTGTTTGAATCGATGAATATACCATAGGGCATATTCACGCTGACATATCCCTGGAAGCTTCCCTGTTGGTTGAAATAGGCCACCTTGTCATTGCCCAGGAATGAGATATAGACCGTTCCTGTGGGGCTTATGGCAATAGACTGTGGATTCTTGTATGATTGACTGTCTCCCCATTCACTAACAAAATCACCGCCTGTGGTGTAAATCTCCACATTAAATTTGGTTGTGCTACCTGTCAGAACAAAAACTTGGTCAAGCAGATTCTCGGCGGCTATGTCCCGTGGAAGTCCGGAGCTGGTTCCACCCAGGGTATATGTATCCACCGTGGCGAAATCAACACCGCTGAGTTTGTAAAATTTGGCGCTCTGATTCGAACTGGCGTACAGGTTACCTGCCTTCATTGTTACACCGTTGCAGATTTGCGGTACAGTTATGGCTCCCCCGTTTACTCCGGCTTCACTATAGCGGAAAAGAGTTGTCCCGGCGAAACTGGAGCCGAACACACTGCCCTGGCATAGGTTTCCCGGGGAACTTATCCCATCGCTCCATTTTTCAACATAAGTATATGTCTGAGCAGGCATCGGCGAGCCCGTAGCGGATGGACTGGGACTCGGTGAAGATGTCGGAGAAGAAGTGGGCGAAGCCGATGGAGAAGAAGTCGGTGAAGCTGTTGGAGAAGTGGTCGGAGAGGGAGTTGAGGTGGGAGAAACATCAGGTTCTAATGTAATATCCTGGTATGTCAATTCACCTTCCAGGACGGTAATTTCATCGGACCAAACCTGGAATCCGGACTTGGTTGCCCTGAGGGTCTGCTGACCAAGGGGAGCTCCGCCCAGGGTATAATTTCCATTGGAATTCGTAGCAGTCTTCTCCAGTCCGATCGAAACGGAAACATCACTCTCGGGCGTCTTGCCATCAGATGTTATCACTCCATTTACCGTGCCGCTGGAGTTGATATTTGCCTCGGTGATTTCCTGCACAATAACGTTTTTTGAACCGATTACCACATCGTCCTTAAAAGCAATTATGGTACCCTCTCGGCTTACCTGCAAACTCGAAAATGTGAAACTTCCATTAGAACCGGTTGTTGTTGTGGCGTCCGCTTTCATAGAAGCTGAATCTCCGGGCTTTTTAGTTGAAGTGGATGTGGGTTCCGGAGATGGTGAAGCAGGCGTATCATCGGTATATTCGAAATTAACCGTGGCCTCTGAAACCGAAGCTCCTTCCTTGTCGCAAACTACACCTGAAACCGAACCGGTTTGTGTGGAATTGCCATCTTCCTTTTTTTCTTCTCCACCTGAACACCCGGAAAGAAACGGAAAGTACAATAACAGGAAGGCAAACATTATGACAGATAATGCCAACAACCTGATAAGTTCCTTCTGATTTTTCATTAAGGAGCCTCCTCTTTTCCTGACATGTATTTATACTGCGTGCTATTTTCGAGATTTACTATAAAGACAAAAAATACTTAAATTTGGTTGATGTATTGTTAAAACAGACTATATAAAGTATAATCGAGACAGAAATGATGGAATTGTAACAACTAATAAAAGAAAATAGTAAGGGAGGGATAAAATGAGTCTTTATAGTAATGAAATGATCAACCTGGAAGAGGCGCAGAAAGCCCTCTTCATAAAAGTATATGGTTGGATGGCCGCCGCCCTTGCGCTCACGGGACTTGTTGCATGGCAAGTGGCAAGCTCGGAAGAAGCTGTAAAGTTTATTATTGGTAATTCAATGGTCTTCTTCGGGCTTATAATCGGTGAATTTCTTCTTGTGATAGCTATTTCATGGGCAATAAAGAAAATATCAGCCACAACGGCAACCGTGCTGTTTTTCATTTACGCCGCAGTTAACGGATTGACGCTGTCCGTGATATTCCTGGCATACACACAGGCTTCGATTGCATCCACATTCTTCGTGACGGCGGGAACATTTGCCGTAATGAGTGCATATGGTTACTTCACAAAGTCGGACCTCTCAAAGTGGGGAAACATCCTGTTCATGGCGCTCCTGGGTCTGATTATCGCATCTGTAGTAAACATATTCTTCCATAACTCAACACTCTACTGGATAATTACATATGCAGGCGTGTTGATATTTGTCGGTCTTACTGCGTATGACACATGGAAGATTAAAAAGATGGCATCACAGATGGAGGAAGGCACGGAAGCATATATCAAGTATTCAATCCTTGCCGCCCTGATGCTCTATCTCGACTTTATCAACCTTTTCCTGCTCCTGTTGAGAGTAATGGGAAGAAGGAAATAGGTTTTTCAGTTCTTGTTTTTTAATGGCCGGGGCAGATGCTCCCGGCCATTTCATTTTAATCTCCGCTCCTGCACTGAACTTGTTTCAGCGACCTCTGCGACCTCTGCGGTGAATAACAACATCAAATAATCCCATTTCTCCTCAATTCATCCAATTTAACATCGTCAAACAGTAACAAATCTTTTAATATCTCTTCCGTATGCTCTCCTTGTAAAGGCGGAGGGCTTTTTTTTATATCAGCGGCACCGGAGAGGTTGATTGCATTTCTTATCATCTTGATTTCACCTGCAAGGGGATGTTGAATACTATGAATCATGTTTCTTTCAATCATGACGGGATCGTTTAAAATCGCCTCAACCGTGTTGATCCTGCCACACGGGATGTCATTGCTCTGAAGCTTTTCTATCCAATAATCAATATCTTTTGTTCTAAAATTTTCACAGAGGATTTCATATAGCTCATCCCTGTTTCGAACACGAAGAGGATTCGTTTTAAACCTCAGATCGCCTGCAAGCTCATTCATTCCCATCACATCACAGAATCTTTGCCATAGTTTATCATTCCCGATTGCAATATTGAAGTAACCGTCGCCCGCCGGGAATGTCTCATAGGGGCATATATTCGGGTGCTGATTCCCCTTTCTGAGCGCGTTCTCATCTGTTGCGAAGTACTTCCCCGCCTGGAATGTCAAGAGCGAAACAAGTCCTTCGAGCAAGCTTATATCGATATACTGCCCCAGCCCGGTCTTCTCCCTCATATACAGAGCAAGAAGTATTCCCTGAATTGCATACATCCCGGCAACAAGATCTCCGATTGAAATCCCCGCCTTGAAGGGCGGACCGTCCGGCTCGCCTGTGAGACTCATCACACCGCTCATGCCCTGAACCAGAAGATCGTACCCCGCCGTTTCCCTCAAACGCCCGGTCTGACCGAATCCGGATATCGAGGCATAGATAATCCCGGGATTAAGTTCCTTCAATTTTTCATAATCAAACCCAAGCCTTTTCATAGCGCCGGGTCTGAAGTTCTCAACAACCACATCGCATTTTTTCACAAGATCATAGACTATTTTCTTGCTGTCAGGATTTTTCAGATTCAATGTGATGCTTTTTTTATTCCTGTTGACGCTCAGGAAAAATGCTGATTCCCTCTCCTCATTGACATTTTCAGAATTCTCCGGGTATAAAAACGGTGGCCCGAAATGCCTTGCATCATCCCCTACCCCCGGTTTTTCTATCTTAATTATTTCCGCCCCCATGTCTCCCATCAGCATTGTGCAAAAAGGGCCTGCAAGAACTCTTGTAAAGTCAAGAACCCTGATATTTTCAAGAGGAAATTTCATGTTAACTCCAGATTATGTATTCCGGTATTTTTTTTATTCAACGCAGAGATCGCGGAGTTCGCAGAGGATAATTAAAGAGGCGATATCTCTATACGGGAGGCGGGAGGCGGGAGGCGAGAGGTGAGAGGTGAGAAACGGGAAATGGGATATGGGATATGGCCTCCGCTATCCATTATCCATGCTAGTATCTCACCATAACTGACCTATCGTTTTTCCAGGCAAAGTCCAGGATGTCGAAAAATAATGGGACAAGCATTTCCTTTATCTGATCCTCAACCCAGTTTGTATTTTGAAAGTGATATACCATGGATTGTTTTCTTTTTTCCAATTCTTTCCTCAGGGTTCTGACATTTTCAGCAGGAATGTGCGTTACTCTTCGCTCGGGGTCATAGTTATAAATATATTCAAGGTCGATATTTATCGGTATTTTATCTCTTAAAGTCGGGAAATCATTTATGAACGGCGCGTAAAGTTCTTCCAATTCCGGGAAGAATTTCGGTATCTCCCGAAGGCTTGCTCCCGGCGCAAACCAGTGCCCATAGCATCGGCTCAGTAAATTGCCTATGACTTGATCGGAATAAAAAATAAAATCCTCGATAATTTCATCGTCTATACCGTCCATATGGGAAATCATATTATATAATCTCTTGAAATATTCCCATTCCCTGTATTCACCCTCAGCCATTATCGCTCCCCTATGCTTTAAAGGACGTATCATTTCATCAAGAGTGGGAGTGGAAATTTTTTCAGATAGGGCCAGAGGTTCTCTTCCGGTACTGAGACTCCAGCTAAATAATTTTACTTCAGCTGCATGACCAAGGCTTAACGTCCTGATATAGGAATTCATTTTATGCCATTTACGTCTTTGTTCCAGACACTGGGAAATAATATGATCCAGTGGCCTGGAATCTATGCAATAATAACGAGCCAAATGAGCCATATCCTCGCCTTCCGGGGATAAGTAGTCCTACTTTCCCCGGTTCCCCTTTCAAAAGAATTCCAATTTCATTTCATGTTCAATTTATCCAGGAGCATGACAGATATTCCCTTATAGTATTTCTAACGGTCAATCCGTTTCTCCTTTGAAATTCTGCATGATTTGAGATGTTTCAATAACTATTTCCTTCGTTGCAATAAATACAGGAGGAGTTTGAACGTGTCTGAATAATTCATGAAAATGCTCAAAGATTTATAATTTAGATTTAAACCGGGAGGAATATATTAATGAAAGTTATCTTAAAAGATGCAGTCAAAGACGTAGGCAAGAAAGGTCAGGTAGTAAAAGTTGCAAATGGATATGCAAGAAACTTCCTGTTCCCGAAAAGGTTGGCCGTTCCCGCAACAAAAAGTGCAATGAAAGCACTGATGACAGAGAAGAAAAACGAGGACGATAAGCTCATGAGAGCGGAACGATTGGCCGTAGAGAAAGCTGAGAAAATTGGACAGATTAAATTCAAGATAAAGGCGAAAACCGGTGGTGAGGGAAAATTATACGGCTCCATTACAAACCACGATATTGCCGATGCTATTGCAGCTCAATCTGAATTCGAAATCGACAAGAGAAAAATTGAGCTTGAGGAGCCCATCAAATTCCTGGGAGCTTATTCAGTAAAAACGAAAATTCACCATAATGTGATAGCTACAATTGGATTTGAAATCGTTGAGGAGAAAGAGTAGTAATGGCCAGTGTCGCCAAACTTCCCCCTCAAAATCTGGAAGCGGAGCAAGCGGTACTGGGATGTTGTATTCTGGATCCAACCGCAGCGTTAAAAGCAACAGAGGTTCTCCCTGATGCCGGTGATTTTTACAGGGCAATTCACCAGATAATATACGATTGTATTCTTGATCTTCTCCAGAAGGGTGAGCCTGTTGATATCCTCACCGTTACAAACGAGTTGAAACGAAGAAACAAGTTCGAAGAAATCGGTGGAAGTGAGTTTCTTACAAGCCTGCTCAATGTTATGCCCACGACGACAAATGTTGAGTATTATTCCAGTATAATAAGAGAGAAAGCTATTCTCAGGAGTCTTGTCTTTACCGGGCATGCCATTTCCGACCTTGGGGCAAAAGAAGAAGATCGTGCGGACGAGTTGCTTGATCGCGCCGAGTCCCTTGTATTTGGAATCGCGCAAAAAAGAATAACCCGTGATTTCGATCCACTGAAGGATATATTAAAGAGAACCTATGACAGAATAAGCGAGCTCCATTCAAGAAAGGCGCATGTAACAGGAATCCCCACTTATTTTGATGACCTGGATCACATTACGGCCGGTCTGCAGAACTCCGATCTTATCATTCTTGCGGCAAGACCCGGCATGGGAAAGACTGCGCTTGCAATGAATATCGCCATGAATGTTGCGATCAGGGATAACCTTCCAGTCGCTATCTTCAACCTTGAAATGTCCAAGGAGCAACTTTCTCTCAGGCTCCTTTGCTCAAATGCAAAGATTGACAGTAACCGCCTTCGAACAGGCTTCCTTGGAGAAAATGACTGGCCGAAGCTTACAAACTCGATGAACGAGCTTACAAACGCGCCTATATATATCGATGATACACCTAATTTATCGGTGCTGGAAATGCATTCAAAGACAAGAAGATTACAGAAAAACTATGGTCTGAAACTCCTCATTGTCGATTATATCCAACTCATCAGAGGCTCATCGAAAACAGAGAACAGATCATTGGAACTCTCGGAGATAACCCGTCAACTCAAGGCTCTGTCAAAAGAGCTTAACATTCCTGTTCTCTGCCTATCCCAGCTTTCAAGAAAAGTTGAAGAGAGGGTGGATAAAAGACCTCTCTTGTCAGATTTAAGAGAATCAGGCGCAATTGAGCAGGACGCCGACCTGGTAATTTTTATTTACAGGGACGCTTATTACAGGAGAAAAGGGAAGGAACAACCCGGCGAGAAAAAAGATGACAATACCGCTGAGATCATCATTGCCAAACACCGTAATGGTCCGACTGGGACTGTAAAGCTGGGATTCCTGGGGCAATACACACTTTTTGTACCACTGGAAAACGAGTATTGATAAAACTTAAACATTCACCGCAGAGGACGCGGAGGACGCGGAGGACGCAAAGTTTTTTATGAATAATTACATTTAATTTTAGAACATCCCACAATTTGGGTGGCGGCGGATCGGGAGACCCGCCGAGTCAAAGGAATTTAGACGGTTTCATCAATAATTGATCTTAAAAGGAGATATAACATAATGGAAAAAAATGAAATGAAACACTTCCAACCCGTTGTTGAAAGATGGGAAGATATAGACGAGAATTTAGATTGTACCGATTGCGCCACATCCTGCCAGTCCGCCTGCAAAACCTCCTGCACAGTAGGAAATGTGCCATGCGAGAAGATGAAGGAAAGGTATGTGAAAAAATAGAAGTTGGAAAATGGAAAATAGATGATGGATAACGGATAACAGTGGCCGGATCTGTAGGAGCAATGCCACTGAATTAAGGTCAGGAGTTACGCATTTTTATAGCGGAATGGCATGAGAATGTCGATAAACCCCATAGGGCATCTCACATTGTGGTTATAATTCAGCGCCAACACCTGCATTACCCACGTGTTTAGTCACTAATTCATGGGTATTGTCTGTAGGAGGGACGTCCCCGTCCCGATAAACGGATGACGGAGATCAGAAATCGAAAGGTTTTTTTTCATCACAAAGCCATAGAATTCACGAAGAAAATAAATGACAAGAAATTATATACTCCATGCCCTTCGTGACTTCGTGGTAATTATCATATGCAATACGTCATTTGCGGTGAATTATTATAAATTGTAATTAAGATTATGGTTTCAAAACAAAAACATAAAAAAGGGCACAAAACGCTCACATATATGGACATACTGTCAGGGGAAAAGCTTCCCCATAGATATTTTTTTATTTTGAAGGGCAATGAGCCTTATGCGTTTTCACAACTTGAGGATGTTTTCACAAAAAAATTCCTGCCCGATGATCCGTCCTTTTTCAATCGGTTACGTTTTGAATGCGATCAGAATACTAAAGGCAGTGATATTGTCAACGCTCTTGAGGAATATCCATTTGGGTCACAATACCGCTTGATTTTCGCATACAATGCAAATAAAATGAAGTCTTCCGAGGGCGATAAAATAAAGCATTATCTCGCTGATCCCGCAGACACTTCCATCCTGGTGATAACAGAAAATGATGAGGAGTTAAAGAAATCTTCATCGGGAAAATTTCATCCATCAAGAACTCTGAAAAAGGAAATAAACAAATTCGGTCTTGTTATTTCTTGCAGCTTGAATCACAGGGAAATACGGGACTGGGTGACTTCGCAGTTTTCCCGGAATAAAATAAGAATCGACAGTTCATCAATTAACCTGATGATTGAAATGGTCGGTGACAATCTCTGGGATCTGAGCCGGGAGATAGAAAAAATCATTCTGTATATAGGTGACAGCCGCAGGATTGATATTGAAGATGTCCGGGCAGTTACAAGTCATCGTCCCCGTTCTAAAATATTTAATCTGACTGAAAAAGTGGGAAATCGAGATATCTCTTCATCATTAGTAATTCTTGATGAGCTTGTCCGTGAAAAAACACCGGGAGTGATGATCCTCACCTCTTTGAACAATCATTTCACCTTCCTCTATCGCATAAGCGAATTAGTAGAAGAAGGCGAGTATGCAGACACAATAGCAAAAAAGCTCAGGAAGCATCCATTTTATGTAAAAAAGTCAATGGGGCAGGCAAGGAAATATTCGACGGGATCCATAGAAAAAATATATGACCTTATAGGTCGTGCCGATGGTGCGTTAAAGAGTGGAATGAGCGAAAGAATTGTACTGGAAATGACATTGATACAGATATGTAAACAGAAAAGGTAGTATTATTTTAAGAATTAATATATGAATAATGATATTGACAAACATGATGAAAACCCCGATGTGTTTTATACGCATGAGAACATACCTCCCGATGAGCCTGCAGAAGTAAAAGCGGGAAAGAAATTCCGGGAATACCTTCCCCATATAATTATTTTTCTTCTTGCTTTTGTGGGTTTGTATGTTTACCTTAAATTAAACGATGTCGCATTTCCCACGGAAAATATCAATTTCAGAATAGACAAAAAAGGCGCAAAATCCGTTGCCCTGGATTATCTTAATGATATGGACTATTCCGCAGCGGGCTATCAGAGCAGTGTTACATTCAGCTATTATAACAACGCCAAGGAATTCCTTGAGAAGAGCCTCCCGTTAGAAGAAGCGAACAGGTATATGGGAAAGAAAGTCCCCGTATGGTACTGGAAGGTTCGATTTTTCAAATATTTCAAAAAGAAAGAATATGTTATCTATGTTGATCCTTCCGGCCGGATTATCAAATTTGTCAGGATAATATCTGATGATGAACCCGGCAGCAGCTTTTCCGTTTCCGGGGGCAAAGAAAAAGCTTTTCAGTTTTTAGAGAAACAGGGAGTCAACACCGACAATCTCGAGTTGATAGAGCAAGGCGGGAAGCCTCTCAAGAACAGGACGGACAGGTCATATACATTTAAAGAAAAAGGTTTTGACATATCAGGCGCATTTCTATATTACGGGGTTAAATTCCAGGGAGAGGAGCCCGGGTATTATTCCAACTACCTTCACATCCCACAAAAAACAAAGCTTGCCTGGAAAGAAGGGGATAAAAAGGGTGTTCTTCTTGTAAACATAGCCAACCTTTTTACTTTTTTCCTGATTCTGGGGATAATTATCTATGCATATTTCCACGGACTCAACTTCAGGTGGAAATTTGCTGTAATAATTGCGATTGGAGTTGTGCTGGTTGTTCTCCTGGAACAAGTTAACTCCCTTGCACTTGCAAAGTCAAGTTATTCAACCGACTTAAGCTATTTCGGCTTCTGGACAAACGTATGGCTTTCAATACTGGGAACCCTTGTATTATTCGGGATTATCTCGTTCTTCGTGGGAAGCCTGGGAATATCTCTGCAGGAAGGCGGAGGACGGATCAAGGACACGATTCTTGTTCTGGGAGGCGCAAAGATTCCCCTGAACATAATAATCGGGTATGCCGTCGCGCTTATCGTCCTGGGTTATGATGTTCTTTTTTACTTCTGGGGAAAGAAATATTTCGGAGTATGGACTCCCCTGGATATATCGTATGACAATATTTTAAGCACTCCCCTACCCTGGGTTAATGCGCTTTTTGTCGGTTTCTCGGCGGCGGCGCTTGAAGAGATATTTTTCAGGATGTGTGGCATTTCATTCTTAATAATAATCCTGAAAAGATTTGATTTCCTTAAAAAATACCGACTTGATACGATAATTGCCATTGTTATACCGGCGATTATTTGGGCTGCTCTTCATTGCAGCTATCCCCAGGAACCTTATTACATCAGAGCAATAGAGCTTACCTTTGTGGGGATCCTCCTGGGTTGGATATATTTAAAATACGGCATTCTATCAACCATCGTTTCACATTATTGCCTGAATGCCGTTTATGGAAGCACTTTGCTTTTGAAATCCGGGAATCCTTATTTTGTGATATCGGGTTATATCACAATCGGACTGATGTTAATTCCTGCGATAATTGCCCTGGTTTTCAGGAAAAAAATTGCCAGGATCGAGAAAAAATCTCAGGATGATGAGAAAAGAAGGCAGGAAGCATCGAAAAAGCTCGAATTGGCGGGAATTGACTTAAAATCCCCGGAAGAGGAGAGAACCTCGGTTTCATATACAATCCTGGAAAAGCCCATAGGAATTCCCGGTTTAAAATTCGCATTAAGAAAAAAAGTAATCCTCGGAATCATTGCAGTTCTTGGAATTCTTGGTTTGCTTTTCATTAGAACACCAAAATTGGGAGAAGGAATAAAATTCACAGCAAGTCCATATCAGGCAAAAAATATTACAAGAGAATTCTTAAAGAATAATGGCGTCGATCTTTCTCACTCCGCAACGGCGGCGGAAGTAAGGAGATATCCCGAGACAGATGAATCCATCTTCCTTTCTCAAAAATTGGGAATAAAGAACGCCGATTCTCATATGAAAAAATATCTGCCCATGTTTGTCTGGGTTGTGGATGTGAATTTCGATAAGAAAAAAGAGTCATATCGGGTATTGTTAAAACCTTCCGGTGATGTGTTCACTTATTTTCACAGGATCACAGACGAAACCGGATCGGGAAAAATTTCAAAGGAAAAAGCTGAAAAGATTGCCGCCGCATATCTCAATAAATTTCCAGGTAAATTCGAATATAAAGACTTTCAACAAACAGGACAGAAAAAAAGGATAGATTATAATTTCATATACAGGGAAAAAGCAGGAGATATTGCGGGAACAAAACTTTTTGCAGGAGTAAATGTTCAGGACGAAAAGGCGATGGGACTAAAGAAATATTTTGAAATCCCGGACAACTTCAAAAGAAAATTACAGGAAAAAGGATTAGTAGATTCAATTTCCTCCGGGTTCCTGGCTATTGTCGGGCTAATATTCTTCGTATGGACAATAATATATTCCATCAAACGAAAACTCCGGGGAAAAGTTAATGTTAAATTCGGATTCTACTTCGCCGTTCCCATTACAATCGTAATGCTAATCGGCAGGCTTAATATATTTACCGATATCTGGACAGGAATATCATTTGATGAACCTTTTTCTGGAGCAATTATCAATTGGATCATATCTACCGTACTTTCCACATTTTCTGTGGGGATGGTTGTGTTCTATGTTTTCACCATATTGGAAACCCTTTACAGGGATGTTTTCCCTGACAAAACACCTCCGGCACTCTGGATTACGGCGGTATGGAGAGGAAACATCAGGAAATCGTATGCCTTCTGGGGAATAATTTCAGCCTATGTCCTTGTTTTATTAAGCTCTTTTCCGTTGACTTCACTTGTTTTTGACGATAAAAAGCTTGCATGCCTGAAAAGCTATAATCTCTGGGCGGGGTTTGTGCCGGGAATTTCATATTTACCTGCCGTTAGAATTTTATCAAAGTCAATTGTAGAAGGAATTATCATAATGGGACTGGTTGTCCTCTTTATCCTTTTCCTCAAAAGAATATTTAACAGGAACATACTTGTCATTGGTGCGCTTGTTTTATGTGTTGTAATGATGGAGATTGCCAATTTCAGAGATGCAGGCTTTACTATCTATTTCTTGGCAATATTACTTACCGTTATTAAAATGGGATTGATTGGCGCATTTGTTATGTATTTCTTCCGGGACAACCTTTTTGCCTATATTGTCCTTCCTGTTGTTGGAATGTGCGCCTACGGCGTGAATGTCCTCATCGGAAGCGGGAATACATTCTTTTTAGCAAATGGAATAGTCCTGGCGGTTTTGCTGTTGGCATTGCCATTTACCCCTTTGTTTCTGGGGAAAAATGAAGATGACGTGACAATCGCCGCCTCGGAGTGAGGAATAATTGTCGTTTTTCACCGCAGAGGACGCAGAGAGCGCTGAGATAAGAAAAAAGGAAGGATACAATCAAGCAAATAATGAATATATGCATGAATATGGAGAATGGATGACGGAAAATGGAGAATGGAGGCCGAATCTGTAGGAGGGACGTCCTCGTCCCGATAGAAGAAGGCCGATCCTGTAGGAGGGACGTCCTCGTCCCGATAAAAGAAGGCCGATCCTGTAATCCCGATAGACTTATCCTCTGCGAACTCCGCGATCTCTGCGGTGATTTTCGATTTTCTTGCCTGCATATTTTATAATCAATTGGAGTTGAACAAATGACCCTTGCTGATAAAGTTAGAAGCGCAGGTGTTGTCGGCGCCGGCGGCGCGGGCTTCCCCACGCATGTTAAATACCAGGGAGAGATGGAATATGTCCTTGCCAACGGCGCTGAATGCGAACCTCTCCTTTATGTTGACCAACAGCTTATGGAATATTATACCGACGAGTTTCTCGAGGGCTTAAACCTCATCGTCGGAGAACTCCAGGCAAAAAAAGGCATAGTCTGCCTGAAAGAAAAATACAAGGATGCCATTACAAATATAAAGGACAGGTTAATCCAATATGACCGCCTTGATATACACCTGTTGGAAAATTATTATCCCGCGGGTGATGAATTCATTATGGTTTTCGATGCCCTGGGAAGAGTTATCCCCGAGGGCGGACTGCCCCTTCATGTGGGCACAGTTGTAAATAATATAATGACAATCATCAACGTTGCAAGGGCCAGCAGGGGAATCCCGGTAACCGACAGAACCCTCACAGTCCATGGTGAGGTCAACAATCCTTTAACTTTTTCACTACCCATCGGGACAACATATCGTGAGGCCATTGAGCTTGCAGGAGGAAGCAGGATACCTGATTTTGCGCTTGTCGTTGGCGGGCCAATGATGGGCAGTCTGGAAGAAGACCTGGACAAGCCTATTACAAAGACAACAAGCGGCCTTCTGCTCCTGCCTCCGGACAATTACCTCGTGATGAGAAAGAAAGAGTCTGATCACACTGCGATTCGAAGGGGACGAAGCACATGCGACCAGTGTATGTATTGCACGATGTACTGCCCAAGATATATCATCGGTCATCAACTTCAGCCCCACAAGTCCGCAATGAGAGCGGCGCCATACGGGATTAGCGATACAAAACTCGTTACATCAAGTTGGCTTTGCAGTGAATGCAAACTCTGCGACTATTTCGCATGCCCGTTATTCCTCTCGCCGGGAAAAATTCATGGGATGATGAAGAAAGAGATGGGAGAAGCGGGAGTAGGAAATACATTAAACAGAGATCAGAATCCCGAACCCAGGCCCTATGCGGATACAAGAAGAGTACCGATACAAAGACTTGTCCACAGACTCCAGCTTACCGATTACATGGAGAAAGCTCCCCTTGTTGATGTGGATTACGTACCCGACAGGGTGAAGATTCCATTGATTCAGCATATCGGTGCGCCTGCGGTTCCCCTTGTAAAACCCGGACAGAGGGTTGAGAGAGGAGATCTGATAGGCGAGATTCCCGAGGGCAAACTCGGAGCAAGAATCCACGCCAGCATATCCGGGATTGTGGCTGAAGTATCCGATTGCATTGTAATTGAGAGATAACGGATGTCGGATGTGTAGGAGCAATACCCATGAATTAGTGAATCAACACATGGGCAATGTAGGTATTGGCATTGGA
>JAIORV010000195.1 GCA_021107945.1 Vulcanimicrobiota bacterium
CGGGAATAACTGATCTCAAGGCGGCATGATTTTTTGACAGAATGTATATACACCCAATCAAATATAGAAAATTCGTCGGAACCCATCCAACCTGGCAATACAGGGGTGATTAGGGCGGAAGAGAATAGACCTCAGATGGGATTGCTTGGAAACACCCCAGTTGCCATAGGAGTGGGCAGACTGCAATCCATATTCTTGATGTGTATGGTTGTTAATCTATTCAAATACTTGCTGAAGACTCTTGCTACACAATCGACCACCTCCACTTAGCATGGGAGCAATTACTTTCTCATCGCCTGACAGCCCTTTATAATATTATTCCGCACATCAATGTTGATCAAGACTGCCTAAAGGCAATATGACAAATAAAGGAAACAGACAACTCCGGGAGGGTTCATACTACATCTTACGAGACTCCCCGTCTCAGACATCTGAAATCGACGCAAACGGGAAGACAACCACAGGGGAATACGATGAAATCGGCAGGCTGATAAAGGTCACATACAACGACGACTCAAACACCAGGACAAACAGACAATTCTAAACCAATATGGACAGGAAAAGGAATGGAAAGAATTATTGGAAAAGTTGAAGAAATGGAGAGCAAAATTGTGCAGCTAACAGTCAGGAATTTAGTAATATTCGCACTTCTCTTTTGCTTTTTAACTTTTTCTGCTTGCTCGAATAATGAAGACAAGAAGGTGAAGTCTAACTCCAATGAAAATGACAGAATAATTAAGGAATTTCATCATGCTGCCATCTCAGGTAACTTGCTCAAAGTAAAGAACTTTCTTAAAAAGAATCCCGGACTCATAAATGCTAAAGACGAAAATGGTGATACTCCCCTATCTTTGGCAATCGAGTTGGGAACTGATAAAGATGTTCCCATCTATTTAATCAAAAATGGGGCAGACGTTGATTTTAGAGATGAAGATGGGTCAAATCTGCTTCATTTTGTAAAAGACAGAGAATTGGCCGAATTGCTTGTCAACAAAGGTGTGGATTTGAATGCAGAAGAAGAAGGCGGGACTACACCTTTGCACATTGCTGCATCTTTTGGCCGCACTGAGGTGGCACTCTTCTTGATTGAAAATGAAGCCAAAGTAAACGCCGTATCAAAATATGGCACGCCATTACGTGGTTCAGTAAATTGCTCTCGTTTTGAAATATCAAGAGCTTTGATAAAAAAAGGCGCTGATCCAAATATAAAAGATTATTGTGGCATGACTCCCCTACATTTGGCATCAATGCTTGGCCGTTTCAGAGAAGTCAGGCTTCTTGTATCAAATGGTGCTGATGTTAATATTAAAGATAATGATGGAAAGACGCCTTTGTCATATACAAAATTTGGGATATTACGTAATCGCGGGAAAATCGCTAAATTCCTTAGAAAGCATGGCGCTAAGTAGGGAAGAAAAATGGGTACTTAACACAACGACGGATCATATCATTTTTGCACTTATGATCAGTATCGGATAACAATGACGCAGACCGGGGAGAGGAAATAACAGATACTTACGATTCCCAGGGAAGAATCGAAACGGTAACTCTACACAACGGGATTGTGAAAACAATAACATACAAATCCGGAAACGGCGTGGCGTCAGGAATGGACACAAAAGAACAAATTACATACGAAAGAGATTCCGATGTCCTGTTTCTATAACAAGTTCGGTATTTATTCAGACCTCTCTTGTATAAATAACTCTTCAAACTCGATTTCATGACGTTTCCAGGCTGGTCGGGAGACCAACATCCGTGTTCGGTTAAGAGCAAAAATGTCTGAGTTGTGTCATGTTATGGACAAGTCAAGCTTTGCCGACGAAGCAATCTCAGATTTCATCGGTCGAACAAGAGATTGCTTCGCTCCTTCGTCGCTCGCAATGACAATATTTTTATGCTTATCCGAACACCAATCGGGAGACCAGCCTCTACTCAAATAGTAGAGTGGTTTGAACAGTAGCTGAGATCGAAATTTCATTTACACAAGTCTTGCTGCAAAAAAAAGTGTAATCAATATCATACAAGGGGGAATATTGTTATGAAATGCCGAAAAATGCAAGGGATATTATGCAAAATACTTTGACCGGGGAATTGGCTCCTATAGGAAAATTAGTATGAATAACAGCAGAATAAAGAGGAATATTTCATCGGATTCCACCTATGACGATAAAAAGAAGCGCGGCAAGAAATTGCTGTCTCTTTTCGGGATTACAATACTTGCACTCTTACCTGGATATATCATAAGAAGCAGCAAGTGGCTCCTGACTTTCCTTGAAAATAAAATCGGAACAAACCCCGGCGAAATATGGCTTTTGTGGCACAATTTCCTGGGAAAAGGTAATATCTATTCAGAAAACTCTCTTCCGGGAATCAGGTTTTTATCAATCCTTATCCGCCAGCTTGGCGGAGTCATCACATATAGATTATACTATTTAGTGATTTGTTTTCTGCTTTGTTTTTGCGCCCTTGGTATTGTCTATTTGTTATTTTATATTATCCGGTCGTCACATGGCGAATATAAAAGAATTTTCATCTTCTGGATTCTCGCCCCGTCATTTATATTTTATGGCTTTTTCGATTTTAACCTTATCCCGGTTTTTTTCACAGTGCTTGCATATATGCTGTTTGCGGAAGAGGAATATGTCCTTGCGTCGGCGGTTCTCGGAATAGGCTGTGGATTCAGCATTTTTCCTATATTCCTTGTACCCCTGATAATTTTTACTGCTCCGGCAAAATTCAAATGGAAATCTATTATTACATTTATTATTGTACTTGTTTTGATGAATGGAGTCTTCGCGATTCGGAACCCTGGAAATTGGTACAAGCCATATGTGTGGGAATTCACAAAAAACATATCGACAATCGCCGGCTCAGGCACATACTGGTGGATACTAAATAAAATACCGGGGAAACCGGGGGTTTATTCAGGCTATATAAGCTTGATTTTATTTTTTATGGGAAGCATTATATTTCTTGTAAAGAAAAAAGATTTTCCCATATCAAGAAAAGCATTGGGACTGGCAATTTTGTTTCTTTTAACCCACCGATCATTCAATCCTGCCCAACTTCTTTACTTGCTTCCTTTCCTTGCAATTGCGGGTTTCCGTATCCCATTGCCGGCTTTTTACGCAATTGAGATTATTAATGTATCACAATCCCTTTTCCAGGGCTATTTCTTTAAACATCCCGCTCAACTCCAGATTCTTGTATTTATCAAGCTGATTCTTCTTGTATTTCTTTTTTACCGTTTATGCAAGGAGAATGTTGGTGGAGAGGAGACATACCGTAAGAAGATTGAAACAATATCTGTAGAATCCGGGGAGAAGGAAAGTATTATCGTTTTAATAAGGGATTTTATATTTCAACGCCGGATTGCAATACTTATATTCATTGCTCTTGCCATATTCATTTCTCCCATGTTCATCAGATATACGGTCAGGGAAAAGCAAAGGGATACCTGGAAACCGGGATGGATCGAGTCTTTATCCTGTGATGAACCCCACTACCTTGTGATGATCAATAGCATTATCGAGGATTTCGACCTCTATCTTGGAAATAATTATAAGAATATAAGGTTCAGGAGTAAAGAAGAGGGCGGCAATCTCGCACAATTCTGGTATTTGGATCACCATTCCATTTTTGTGAATAAGAAAACGGGTGAGAAATACATCTGGGGCAGTGTCGTTCACTGGGGCAACAGGGAGAAAATGGATGAGAACAATATCTATAAGAATTGGGAATGGGATATAATCACATTTTCCGATCAGAAATATTTCAAACGCGATCTGACTCTTGAAGAGAGAAACGCTATTAAAATGGAAGATTTGCGGGAAGTCCCCATTCACTCGCCGGGGATGCCAATCGTAGCTTCCATCCTTGCGTTCCCTTTTCAAAAGACAAGGTATGCCGAGAAGGCCGCCCGGGTTGCAACATTTTTAATGACATTGATAGCCCTGTATTTTACATATTTGACAATAAAGTTTTACGCGCCGAAATTCGCTCTGCCCACCACGCTTATAATCGCGTTTGCGACTCCTGTCTGGACTTACTCCAAAACGCTCTGGTCCGAGATGTACTCGGCCGCATTCCTGATAATTGCAATATATTTCATCGTTGTTAAAAAGAAAGCCTGGGTAAGTGGAATATTCCTGAGCCTGACTGTTTTTACGAAGCCTACATTTGCAATATTGGCGGTTTTTATTTACATTTACCTGATACTCATAAAAGAATACAAGCAAATTGCATTTTTCACAATAACCCTTTCACTGGGCGCATTATTGCATATATGGTATAATAGCGTCTATCTTGCGGCTCCCTTTGCCACATCGATGAGCTTTGTATTTGGAAATCCCCTGAAAGGATTGATCGGCACACTTTTCTGGGGCGAATATGCATTGTTCCCTGCAGCACCTATTTTATTGCTTGCAATACCGGGATTCGGATTCCTGCATAGGGACAAGCCTAAAGATGCCATATTTCTTGGGCTGTCTATAATGGCATTCGTGGTTGTGATAGCATGTTGGAAATACTCCACAGGCGGATTAGGCGGATTCTCATCCAGGTTACTTATCCCCATAATCCCAGTCCTGGCAATACCCCTGGCAGTCTTCCTTCAAAACACCCGCGGGAAACTTCCATGGGCGCTTGTGGTCATCTTGCTGATTCCATCGGTAATATTCAATTGTCTGGCGGCATATGACAACCTGTATTGCTGGGGAAGGCCCGCCTGGGCTATTTTATGGCAGATGTTTGGGTAAGCTAATAATAACGTAGCGCGGGTTTTTAAACCCACTAATTTCGAATAATAACGTAGCGCGGGTTTTTAAACCCGCCAATTATAGTTGTGTTTCATTAAAACCGGGATGCAATGTAAAAATCAAGCATTATGAGGAGAAAATATGATGAATAAATCCGGAGCATACAATGACAACCCATTCCTTGCGGAATACTACGATTATGTACCGGTTTACGAAAACAGAAAAGACATTGACTTTTACAAGAAATATGCCCGGGATTCGGAAGGTGAAATACTTGAGATGGGATGCGGCACCGGAAGGATATTGATTCCAATTGCAAGAGCGGGACGTAATATCACCGGTCTTGATCTATCGGATTATATGCTTGAAAGATGTAAAGAGAAGGTAAAGAAGGAGTCCGGGGAAGTACAGAGGCGAATTAAGCTTGTAAAACGTGATATGTCTGATTTCGACCTGAGTAAAAAATTCAACTTGATTATTATACCCTTCAGGGCATTTCAGCATCTTTTATCCATTGAAGACCAATTAAAATGTCTTGAATGTGTCGATAAACACCTTAATGATAACGGTAAACTCATTATTGACTTTTTTCAGGTTAACATGTCATTTCTGACAAATCCTGATTACAAGGTGGAAAAAGAAGATGTGAGCGAAATCAAATTACCCGACGGGCGTAAATTGAGACGCACTACCAGAATTGCAAAACAACACAGAGCGGAGCAATGTAACGAAACCGAAATAATATACTATATCATTCATCCACAAGGTAAAAAAGAAAGGCTCGTTCAGGCATTCCCTTTCCGATATTTCTTCAGATACGAGGTTATTCATCTCCTTGCCCGCCGTGGCTTCAGAGTTGTTGACTTGTTTGGTGATTTTGACGCCTCAGAATTAAATGACCACTCACCGGAGATGATTTTTGTGGCGAAGAAAAGAGGGCCAAACTCATTAAAACGGCTTTGAGGAGATTTTAATAATGAATATCATATTCAGGAAAGTCATAGATTCCGACCTGGATATTCTCATAGAATGGCTTACATCCGACAAGTGGCCATATCATGGAATATCGAGGCCGGATCCTGAGAAAATCGGGGCTTCATTTGAGGAAGGATATTATAACGGCAATGAGGCGCAGACTTTCTGGATGATCCTGGAGACCGGAGAGAGGGTGGGACTTATTCGCATCCACGATCTCCTGGACTATGCCCCAATGTTTGATTTGAGAATCAGAAGCTCGCATCGTGGGAAAGGATTGGGGGGAAAAGCATTAAAATGGCTGACAGAATACATATTCAAAACATGGCCTGACAAATGGAGAATCGAGGGGCAGACAAGGAACGACAACATTGCAATGCGTCATGTTTTTCGCAAATGCGGATATGTCAAGGAAGCCCATTATCGAAAAGCCTGGCCTGCACCGGGTGATGAGTTGTATGATTCAATCGGATATGGGATCCTGCGTGAGGATTGGGAAGAAGGAAAGATCACACCTGTTAATTGGAATGATGAAGAAGATACTTAACAACCCGGAACATGGCAAATTTGTAAATTGGAGAGGAAAAAAGAAAATGTTTATGAAAAAAACGATGCTAATCATTCTATTCTGCATGGGATTGATATTTTCAATCTATCCTATGATCGCAAGTGGTAAGGAAAATGTTAAAAACACAAATGATTCCAAAATAGTCCAAATTGAAAGCGGTATTATAAAAGGCAATATTGAAGATGGTATTCGTCAATTCAAGGGAATTCCATATGCTGCACCACCGGTTGGAGATCTGAGATGGAGACCGCCTCAGAAAGTAGCTCCCTGGAAGGGAACCCGGGATTGCACGAAATTCGGTTCTGCCTGTCCCCAACCGGCATATGTTTCCATGGATTACGATTCCGGCCCTCCCAGTGAGGATTGTCTCTTTGTCAATGTCTGGACACCCGCAAAAAAGGCAGATGAAAAGCTTCCGGTAATGGTATGGATTCATGGCGGCGGTTTTTCCAGGGGATCCTCTTCTTTCAAGATATATGACGGTCAGAACCTGGCAAAAGAGGGAGTAATTGTTGTATCAATGAATTACAGGTTAGGTCCTCTTGGCTTTCTTACACATCCTCTTCTTTCAAAGGAATCGCCTCACGGAGTGTCGGGCAACTATGGACTTCTTGATCAGGTGGCGGCATTGAAGTGGATTAAAAGAAATATTTCCGCTTTTGGCGGTAATCCCGATAAAGTTACTATATTCGGAGAATCGGCAGGCGCGATCAGCACATCATTATTAATGCTTTCCCCTCTTGCAAAGGGGCTTTTCCAGGGCGTTATCGCAGAAAGTGGTAATCCTCTGGTGGGAATTCAATATGTATTTACCGGGGTAAAAACTAAATTGAAACAAGCAGAAAAAGTCGGCGAAGAATATGCAAAAAAACTGGGGTGCGACAGCTCAAAGAATATATTGAAAAACCTTCGAAGCAAAACTCCTGATGAACTTCTTGATGCATGCGATTTTACTTTAGGAATTGAATCCACTGGAATTCAATTCATACCTGTGATTGATGGATGGATCTTCCCAAAAAACGCCGCAACTCTCCTTAATACCGGGAAGTATGCGGATGTTTCCATTCTCATAGGTACAAACGCCAATGAAGGTAATTCCTTTGTCACTAAAGTTACCCTGTCAGATTATAAAAATTGGGTAAAAAAGATACTCGGCAAGGATGCAGACACGATTCTTGGTTTATTTCCGGCAAGTAACGATAAGACCGCCCAGGATGCCTATTACAAGCTTTTGACAGTCTTATGTTTCAGGCAACCTGCGGAATATGTCTCCAGAGTATTTGCAGGAAATAAGAAAAAAGTTTATCTGTACCGATTTGCACGAATTCCTGACACCGAGGATGCAAAGGAAATGGGAGCGTACCACGGGATTGAGCTTCTCTATGTATTTGGATGTTTGCCGAAGACGGAAGGCTATGACAAGACGGATTTTGAATTGTCAAAAGTGATAATGAAATATTGGACAAATTTTGCAAAGAAGCAAAATCCCAATTCACCGGATCTTCCGAAATGGCCTGCGTACAATAATAAGAAAGCTCAGTATATTGAGTTCGGTGACAAGATAAACATAAGGAAGGAAACCGACAAAAAAGAATATGATGTTATTCACAAAATACTGAAGGAGAAACAGGTTCAATAGAACCGCATGAAACTGTCATCCTGAGCGGAAAACGATAACCTTACTTTACTGAGATCAACTCTGGCAAGAATGAATTTTACTTACCTCCGATGTATTACACAGCGAAGGATCTCTACCCCGGGGGTCTCCTTATAAATAATACTCCTTCTTATCGAGACTTGCTTCCTTCATGCCAACGGGGGTTGAGATTCTTTGCTATGTAAATCCCCGGACACAAGATAGTCCTGCTCTCAAGAAAGTCATCGGAGTAAAATGAATCTCTCTTTTATCGCTCAGAATGACAATTGCGTAAGTTCTATTATTATTAACTTGACTCCAGGATACTAATAATATAAAATCCATATAACCCATAATTTTAAACACAGGAGCATGCCATGCATACAAAGAGAATCATCAAGTTCGGAGGAAGCTCATTGTCAGATGCCGATTGCTTTCGCCGTGTGAAGAAAATAGTCGAAGACAGGATGGCTCTGAATCCCATCGTCGTCGTATCCGCAATGGGTGCAGACGAGGAGAAGATCAAGCTCACGGACAGGCTGGAAGAAATCGGACAGAAACTTTACAAGGATGAATCTGCCGGTGAGCTTGCCAAGAAAATTCTGGACAGACACTTTAGACTTCTAAAAGAGCTTGAACTCCCAAAAGAAACAATCTGGGAAGAAATAAGGGAATTTGAGAGCGAAATGGAGACAATCTCCCGGAGGGGATATGCGAACATCGATGAAGCTCTCGATGCCATAATGGGATTTGGGGAAATTTTCTGCGCCAAAATTATGGCGGAATTCCTTTCAGGTAACGGAAGAAATTTCATCGCCGCCGACCCGGCTGAATTCAATTTCGTAACCGATGAGAATTTCCAGAATGCCGATATCCTTGACGAAAGCCTGCAGAATATCGCCGCAAGAGTCATATCAAGCAGGGATTTCATAGTATTCCCCGGCTTCATAGGCGTTACAGCAGAAGGCCGGAGAACCACCCTGGGGAGGGGCGGGTCCGACTACACAGCCACAATCCTGGGGGCGGCCTTGAAACGTGGCGTGGAAATATGGAGTGATGTCGATGGCATATACCGCATAAACCCAAGGTATCTCCCGCTTCAATTCAGGGAGGTGGGACATCCCCATACAATACCCGAGCTTTCTTACGACGAGGCCTTCCAGATGGCATCATTCGGCTCCCGTGTTCTGCATAAAAAAACCCTCGTGGCCGTTCAACACGCAATGAGAAAAGGCAAGCATATTCACATCCAAATAATGAATACATTCAATCCCCTGCATCCTGGCACAGAAATATCCAGCAGTAAGAAACATTCGGGGGTCCCCAAAGGGATTACATGCCTTGAGGGAACCCAGCTTTTAAACCTCTATCCCCGCTCATATCAGGAAACCTCGGAGATCGTGAAAAAACTCGAAGAAATCAGCGGGCTCAACGCCGTTCTTGCATCGCAGACATGGGGGAGAGTATCCTTTGTATTCGACCGCTATCATCCGGAGCTTTCCAAAATTGAATCGGAATATGTGGGGCATCTGTCCAGAGACCAGGTTCTTGTGAAAATCGTTGGGGACGGCATAGGAGAAAACCCGGCTATACTCTCCCGGATCCAGAGCGCCATTCATTCCGCCGAGAGACCGGAAAAATATGGCATGACCCTTGTTCACAAGTCGCCACAGCTTATGACTGACAACACATTTGAGTTCCTGGTGAAAAAGAGGGGAATCCTGGACATTCTCCTTGCCCTTTATAAGGATCTCTTTATGGAAGACATCGTCGCCGTGGGATGCCTTGGAATGGGGACCGTGGGAAGCGGAGTCATAAGGTATGAGAAAGAGATGTACAGTACGGAGAAATCCGGGTTCAAGCTGATTTTCCCATCCGCCCTCGTGAGGAATCCCGACAAGCCCCGGGAAGTGAAATTTGAGGGGAAATATACAACGGATGTTGATGAGGTTCTCGACAATCCCCTTGTTGATATTGTGCTTGAGCTGATAGGGGGAATCGAACCCGCACGTACATATATATTGAATGCTCTGGAGAAGGGCAAGCATGTCGTTACAGCAAACAAGGCGCTCCTCGCGCTTCACGGCGGGGAGATATTCAAAGCCGCTCACAAACACCGCAAAAACATAGGTTTCGAAGCAAGCGTTTGTGCCGAGATTCCTATTATAGACGATTTCCTCAAATTCCCCGGACTGACTGATATAGAGGGGATCGAGGGGATAGTCAACGGGACAAGCAATTATGTTCTGACAAGGTTTATGCAGGGCATGTCCTTTGACGAGGCAATAAAACTTGCCCAAGAGAAAGGCTTCGCTGAGGCAGACCCCACAATGGACATATCGGGCGCGGATGCATCCCAAAAGCTGGCGATACTTGCATCGATACTGTTTAACCAGCCCATAGATTACCGGGAGATCCCCTGCCAGGGGATTGACGGATTAAAGCCTGTTGACGGACGCGCTTTCACAAGCTGGGGCGTAACAGTGAAACCCCTGGTAATGGCAAGAATGAAGGGCGACGAAATTGAACTCCGTGTAGCGCCGGCGCTTGTTACCGACAGTCATCCCCTATCAGCAGTCAGGGAGGAGAACAACGCCCTGTCGCTTTATCTCACCGGGCGTGAGGAGCCTATAACAAAGATAGGAAAAGGAGCGGGCGCAATCCCCACGGCAAGATCGATTGTGCGGGATATACTGGATGTGTCAAGGAAATCAAGGGCGTACATGGTTGATGTCCCGGGATTCTTCAAGTCCAAAGTGAGAAGAAAAATGTCCCCCGGCGGTGATTTCGAAGCGGCATGGTATGTGCGCTTCACAGTGGGCGACGACCCCGGTGTATTGGGGAAAATAACAACAATACTGGGCGATTTCAACCTGTCCATATTCAGGATATATCAGGAAAAGGAGAAAGCAAGCGACTGCGCCCACATACTGTTTGAGTTGAAAAAATCAAGCAAAAAACAACTGGACAAAGCGGTTGAAAGAATAACAAGCTACCCGTTTTTGAGGGGATGTTTTATTTGTATGATGGTGTGAGGATAAGCTAAGAAGGAGTTTTAAAAAGAGGATGGATCTAAAAAGGGGAAAGCTCAGATTATACATTTTTTTCCTTATCCTTGTCTTTATTTCTTTAATATTAGTTTTACTTCTGAATTATAGGGGAAAAGAGAAGGATGTTTTACCTGAACAAGAACACATGGTTTTAATGAAATATGATGCGGAAAAGAAATGCGAATCCGTGATAATTGCGAACCTGGATCCATTTTTTGATGAATCGGACAAGGTAAAATATCAAGTTAATGTTACGAATAGCTTTTTTATTCATAGCATAAGGCCAATCGACCGATTTATGAGATTTCTTGATAAGGACGGCTATCTTTATTATTTAAAGGAATCTTCAGTTCATCTCCTTCTTTACATAGTGAAGAGGAATATTCATGCAAAAAGAATAAGTGCACTTTATTGCAAAGTCCCATTCTATTATCTTAGTGCTCATGATCATTTGATTTTTATACCTGCAAACAAGTTCAGGAGCTATTTTTGGGCAAACAAAGATGAGATGTTTTTTGATTTGAGTTACTTATCATTTTTTAAGCCCGAGGAAATGTATTTAACAAAACTTGTCAAATGGAATTCACATCCCAGGAAACCAGATAAATCATTGGAATATGAATATGAGTGTTTTAAAGTTCTCAAGATATGTAATAATCTTCACAGGCCCTTTAATCCTGACTTAAATAACGGCATGATCTCCACTTGTACAATTTCCAACAAGAAGCTTATCTTGAATTACAATTATTATAATTACATGAACGGATACTATTATGTCAAAGATTTTGTGGAAATCTATGAAAAGATATATTCAAATAAAGAGAAAAATCCGGGACAAAAGGAAATCAGGAAATATGGATGGAAGACTCTAGTTGCAAGAGCGAAAGACATCGAAATTCATACCTCTTCCGGCAATAAGAAAAATCCCAAAAGAACTGAAATTGAGATTTCCAGTTACCCGATGTACAAAGTAAGAAAGAGCTCCGGAATAAAGAAAGAGAGATTTTATACTCCTTATAAAGTCTTGAAAGATAATTCAAACATTTATCCCATTCCACATAAATTCTGGTCTCCTGACGGCAAAAAATTATTATTTGTGGGGAGCCTGGAGGAGCCCGGGGTTGGGAATGTGTATGTACTTGATATCAATACGGAAAAGGTTGATATATTTCTGGAAAGAAACGACAAATCATGGTGTTTCAATCCTGATCTTGAATGGACGAAAAACGGGATTCTTGTGACTTGCAGAGATGCAATATATTTCAAAAAGGTCAATGAAAAAATATCAAAATTGAATTTACCCGGTGACCTGACCGAATTGCGATATGGAAAAATTTCTCCGTCTGGTAAACACATTATGTTCTTTGGCAAAAAGCAAGGAAGTTTTTACCTTTTTTGCGTAAGTTCAGAGGGAGATGTTCTTGCAAGCTTGAGAATGGGAAATGGGGATATCGATAAATATCAAGGTTCCTGGATAAAAAAAGATAAGCCGTCTATTATAAAAAACGAGGCTGATTATTATATCATACCTCCCCTAAGAGTATGCGAAACCGCGTTCAGATGTTATTTGAATTTTGGAGGTAAGAAAAAATTTTTAGATGACCATAAAAAAATAAGATGAGATTCACTTGAGGATCCTCAGGCTAATTCAAGGTTGTTTCAGGGCTGGTCGGGAGACCAACCACTACCCAAAAGGAAGACTGTCCGCTATCCAAAAAGAAGACCCGCCACTACCTATAACTGGTATAAACCATGTCCCCATGTCGTTTCCCGATACACGGAATAAATTAGCTGAAATTACTACAATTTAGTTGGGATTAAAAAATATAATAATAAATATGAGAGATTTTTATAATGAACGCTCTTATTGCCAAAATTGTGAGGAAAGCTTTTTCATCGCTATATATATTGTCAATGATATTATGCCCTATTGTCATACTGGTCATACCCCTTTATGTTATTCCAAGTTATTTGAATGCTCGTGACAGCGGGCAATTCACAGAATGCCAATCGAATTTAAAGAACATTGGGACAGCGCTTGAAATGTATGCTCATGACAACCAGGGATATTATCCCCCCGATTTTTCATATTTGTCTCCAAAATACCTGAAATCAATCCCCGTATGCAAAGCGGCAAAAAGGGACACATATTCGGGTAGCTACCAGGTATCATCCGATGCAGAGACATTTACGGTTTACTGCAAAGGTCATCACCATTCCTGGGCTGTCAGAGAACCAAATTATCCTCAATATAGTTCTCTGTATGGTCTTAGACTTTCCGCACATTGTGCTTTTTGGTACGCTCTCAAAACCGGGAAAAACCTGAAGGCTTTCAGGAAGCTTATTGATAAAAATCCTTCGCTGATTCACGACAGGAATCTTGCCGGTGGAACCGTAGCAATACATAATGCGGTTTTTAAAGAACGCTGGGATGTTGTTGAGTTGCTTATCGAGCGCGGAGCGGATATTAATTCAGACAAATTGTCGCTACCCCAGGCGTCTCTGAAGGGGAAAAAGGAGATTGTTGAACTTCTGATCTCAAAAGGTGCGGATGTAAACATTGGCGTCGGGGAAGCATATCCTGCCCTTCACATGGCCGCATTATCGGGACATAAGGAAATAGTCGAGATTCTCCTCAGGAACGGAGCTGACATTAACGCCAGGGACAAGGAATATCACACGCCCTTATATCATGCAATGAAAGGTGGACATAATGAATTGGCGGAATTTATTCGCAAAAAAGGTGGAAAGGAATAAATAAAGTTTTTGTATATCGACAAAGAGACTCGATTAGCGGACATGTTTTTGCGTATGTGATATTCGATTATAGTGATCGCACCTCAAAATGGTGGTTTGTAGAGAGTAACAGTCCGGATGGTTGTGTTTTAAGGATAATGCCATTTATGTTTTGGCCCACTCCAAACATCACTCCGATTACAAGTCCTTGAGTCGATTTTACAGACTACAAATATTTTGAGAATTTGTGACAATAATATTATTCTTTTACCTCGAGATAAATGCTTGAGAGAAGGGAGTCTCTATTTGAGCAAGATAATAACAAAGAATGTAATATCTGTAATAGTCTTTCTGGCCAAGGTGCTCGGAATATTATTCTTATTGATTGTTCTCCCTTGCGCTATTCAAAGAATCTCAATGATAATTACCAATAAGAAATATACGGATTGCGCGGTGAATTGTAAAAGAATTGGAACTGCACTTGAAGAATATGCACGAGACCATGATGGGAAATACCCTGAGAAGATTGAAATCCTCAAGGGTCAGTATTTGGAACAAATCCCATCATGCCCATCAGCAAAGAAAAATACATATTCCGATAGTTACAAGATTTCCTCTGACAATGAATTGTTTACATTTTATTGCTCCGGACATCATCACAAAAATATCGGAATTAAACCAAATTACCCGCAATATAATTCGAGCTATGGTCCTAAATATAGCCAAAATTTTGTTCAAAATGATCCTCTGGAATCTTTGAAATATGCCATACGGCTTAAAAACCTTGCTTCAATAAATAAAATAATTAACAAGAATCCTGACATGGTGGAAGCAAAGGGCGGCGATGGTGCGACAGTGCTGTCTGAAGCTGTACGTTGGAATAGAAAAGATGTGATCGAGCTTCTAATATCAAGAGGAGTGGATGTGAATTCAGCAACCAATTCAGGATGGACACCCTTACATTCCGCCTTGTCAGATGGCAGAAAGGACATGGCTGAATTTCTAATATCCAAAGGCGCAGATGTAAATGGAGAGGTTGATGGATGGACACATCTGCATAGGGCAGTAAATCGTGGAGATAATGATATAGTCAAGTTCCTCTTGCGTTGTGGCGCAAATGTTAATGCGAGGAATAATGATAATCTTACACCTCTGTATTATGCAATGAAAAAAGGACATAAGGACATAATCAAGCTCCTTCGTGAGCATGACGCGAAGCAATAATTCTGTAATAATGGGTATCCTTCAAATATATTTCCAACTAATTTTGTCACACTCCATCTCTTATTCAGCGGACAAAGGAGGGATTTTAATTAATTCCTTGATCGCCAAAATTGTGAAGAAAGCTGTTTTATCGCTATATATATTGTCAATGATATTATGCCCTGTCATTATCCTGCTCATCCTGCTCATTACCCACGATACTATTTCGTATTATTTGAGGGCTCGTGTAAGCGGGCAATTCACACAATGCCAATCGAATTTAAAGAACATTGGGACTGCACTTGAGATGTACGCTCATGACAACCAGGGACATTACCCACCCCGTCTTTCCCATATATCCCCAAAATACCTGGAATCAATCCCCGTATGCATAGCGGTAAAAAGGGACACATATTCGAATAGCTACCAGGTATCATCCGATGCAGAGACATTTACGGTTTACTGCGAAGGTCATCACCATTCAGGGGCTGGGATTGAGCCAAATTGCCCACAATATAATTCTACATATGGCCCCACATATAGTGTATCTTCTATAAAAAGACATCCACTGAGAGACTTTGGATACGCCCTTGATGCACGGAAAGATCTGAAGGCATTCAGGAAGCTTATTGATAAAAATCCTTCGCTGATTCACGATAAGAATCTTGCTGGTGGAACCGTAGCAATACATAATGCGGTTTTCAAAGAACGTTGGGATGTAGTTGAATTGCTTATCGAGAGTGGAGCCGATATTCATTCAGACAAATGGTCGCTGCCCCAGGCGTCTCTGAAAGGGAAAAAGGAGATTGTTGAACTTCTGATCTCAAAAGGTGCGGATGTAAACATCGGTATCGGGGAAGCATATCCTCCCCTTCACCTTGCCGTATCATCGGGACATAAGGAAATCGTCGAGATTCTCCTCAGAAACGGAGCTGACATTAACTCCAGGGATAAGGAATATCACACGCCTCTATTTCATGCTATGAAAGGAGGACATAGTGAATTGGCGGAATTTATACGTGAAAAAGGGGGGAAAGAGTAGTATCTGATGAAAACTCCGGTCGGAAAAATAAAAAATTGGCTCATTCTGATAATAGTTTTTCTTTCCAAAATGATCGGACTTGTTCTCATTTTATATGGCTCTTATTCCTGTGTAAGAAATTATTGGAGGGCTTTCCATAGCAAGAATTACACAGGCTGTATATGGAACTGCATGAAGATCGGGAGGGCTTTAGAGATTTATTCTAACGATCATGACGGTCACTACCCCCCTGCTCTATCCCTTTTATTACCAAAATATCTAAAATCGATCCCAACTTGCCCTGCAGCAAAAACGGACACTTACTCAAGCACTTACAACACAACCTCAAATGCTGAAGCATTTACTTTTTATTGTATGGGGCATCACCACAGGGAAGTGGGCTTTGAGCCAAATTTTCCTCAATATAATTCAATCAATGGTAGAGTAAATAATCAATTTGATACAAAAAACAATCCCTTGGATTCATTGATATATGCCATACGGCTTAAAAATCTTGCTTCAATTAAGAAAATAATTGACAAGAATCCTGGCATGGTGGAAGTAAAGGGCGGCGATGGTAGGACAGTGCTGTCTGAAGCTGTAAGTTGGAACAGAAAAGATGTGATTGAGCTTCTAATATCAAGAGGAGTGGATGTGAATTCAGCAACCAATTCCGGATGGACACCCTTACATTCCGCCTTGTCATCAAATGGCAGAAAGGACATGGCTGAATTTTTAATATCCAAAGGCGCAGATGTAAATGGAGAGCTTAATGGATGGACACATCTGCATAGGGCAGTAAATCGTGGAGATAATGATATAGTCAAGTTCCTCTTACGTAGTGGCGCAAGTGTTAATGCGAGGAATAAGGATAATCACACACCACTCTATTATGCAATGAAAAAAGGACGCAAGGACATAATCAAGCTCCTTCGTGAGCATGGCGCCAGGCAATAATTCTGTAATAATGGGTATCCTTCAAATATCTTTTCAACTTATTTTGTCACATTCCATCTCTTATTCAGCGGACAAAGGAGAATTTTAAAATGAATGCTCTTATTGCTAAAATTGTGAGGAAAGCTGTTTCAGCGCTATATATATTGTCAATGATATTATGCCCCATTGTTATACTGGTCATACCCCTTTATATTATTCCGCATTTTTTAAGGGCTCCTGTAACCAGGCAATATACACAATGCCTAGCGAATCTAAAGAACATTGGGACTGCACTTGAGATGTACGCTCATGACAATCAGGGACATTACCCACCCCGTCTTTCCCATATATCCCCAAAATACATGGAATCAATCCCCGTATGTACAGCGGTAAAAAAGGACACATATTCAAATAGCTACCAGGTATCATCTGATGCAGAGACATTTACGGTTTACTGCGAAGGTCATCACCATTCAGGGGCTGGGATTGAGCCAAATTGCCCACAATATGATTCTATACATGGTCTCACATATAACAGGACATCTTATAAAGAGTAACCAGGTAATAGAAAACTCAAAACGGTAACTCCATCTGCTCCGGGTCATTCCTTTCGGGGCGGTCCAATCCAAGCATGCTTATTAGTCTTAATGCGTTCACAAACGCCGCTCCGGCGTGGCAGTTGTTGAAGAATACCGATGTTACCTTTGTCCGCTCCGCTATCATTCTTATGTGGGGAATGAACTCCCCTATCTCGCTGTCGGAATAGAAATAGTTATATCTTTGATCCCTGTCGCCTCCGAACCATCTCTTGTTCCTGCCGTGAAGCCTGAAGTAGCCTACATCGTTTGTGGCGTGGGGTACAAACGGCGCAAGAGACCTGAGCCCGGGCTCGTCAACAATCGCATAGCCCAAATTGTTTCTCTCCAGGAAGTCGAAAGTATCTTCCGTTTGAGTGTCCTGAAGCCATGATTTGTGGCGGAATTCGACAGTGAGGGGTAGATCCCCGAATATACTCCTGAATTTTATCAGGTAATCCCTGTTTTGTTGGTTTTTCATAAACACGGGCCCGAATTGAGCAAGAAATGTGAGGAGTTTCCCTGATCTTATCACCGGTTGAAAGCTGGCGAGAAATTTCCTGAACACCTCCCCATTGTCAACATCCGCCGGGTTCACCTTGCCCCTGTCGTTCAATGTCATATCCTTGTGACATTTGACTGCGAAGGTGAAATCGTCCGTTGTTTTTCTAACCCAGGATTCCGTCGCCCTTTGTGAGAGGATCGTGTAATAGCTGACATCAATCTCCACCGTATCGAACCGGGCTTTCCTGTTATAATATGATAACATCTCGTTGTTTTTGATGTTTTCTGGATAAGCTGTCCCTTTCCAGTCCTTGAACGAGAACCCGCATGTGCCTATCTTGATCATATTTAATCTCCGTTTGAATAGTGCGTAATAATTACCGATGATGATATTATTTCACAACTTTCATCCCTGATAAGTTCACCGATTTTAAACGCTTTACTGCTTCGTCAATCCGCTCATCGGAGATAGTGAGGGAAATTCTGAAAAATCCTTCGCCATATCTTCCGAATCCGCTTCCGGGAGATACTATTATACCGGTTTTTTCAAGAAGCTCAAGTGTGAATTTGAATGAGTCCATTCCGTCAGGCGTGGGAGCCCAAATATAGAATGTCGCCTCAGGCTCTTCAACATCAATGCCCATTTCCTTCAATGCACAAACCATCTTCACCATTCGCCGCCGGTAAATCTCTCGCATTTCTTCAACGAACTCGTCGCAATGATCAAGCGCGTATGCTCCCGCTTCCTGTATTGCGGTGAATGTGCCGGAGTCGATATTCTTCTTGAACGTAGTAAGGGCGTTTACCACTTCCCTATTCCCCACCAGGGCGGCGATTCTCCATCCCGTCATATTATAAGGCTTCGAGAGTGAATAAAATTCTACAGCTATATCTTTTGCGCCCTCGACTGACAATATTGACGGCGGAGGGTCACAATCGAAATATGTTTCAGGATACGAGTTGTCACTGCATAAAATTATCCCGTATTTCCTGGCAAATTCAACGGCCTCTTTATAGAAATCAAGATTTGCTACAGCGGCTGTCGGGTTGTTAGGATAATTAAGAAACATCATTTTCGCCTTGTAAGCTGTATGCTCCGGGATTTTCCCAAAATCGGGCAGGAAGTTGTTTTCCTTTAAAAGCGGCATTGTGTAAGTCTGGGCTCCTGCAAATATTGCGCCGGTTCTATATACGGGATATCCGGGATCCGGAACAAGAAGCAGGTCGCCGGGATCCAGCACTGCCATCGATAAATGAGCAATTCCTTCCTTCGAGCCAAGAAGAGCAAGCACCTCGGAGCCGGGATCCAGGTCAACGCCAAATCTTCTTTTATAATAATTGGAAACGCTATTGCGGAATAAATCTGTACCTGCATAAGGTGGATATACATGATGCTCCGCCTTCTCGACGGCTTTTTTCATAACATCCACTACAATCGGAGCGGTGGGAGTATCCGGGTCTCCGACGCCCAGGCTGATAACATCAACCCCCTGTGCCTTTTTCTCGGCTTCCAGCCTGTTCAGCTCTGCAAAAAGATATGGGGGGATTTTATCGAAACGTTTTGTAAATTCCATTTGATTCCACCTCCGTATATATTTCAGGGTATATTTATAAAAAAGTTCTTTCTTGCTTTATTGCCCAAAACCTTCCCGGTTTTCAACTATTCACCGCGGAGGACGCAGAGCTTTAAAAGAAAAACTATACCGGAGTTCCACTAAAGGAATGGACAATTCCCATGTAGAATCTGGAAAACATACAAGAAAATATATTTTTAATAGGGAGACAAAAATGAAGAATATAAAAATCCTATCAATGTTCCTGGTTATAATGTTTCTGTTTGTTTTATCAAGTTCTTTGGTTTTTGCCGAGACAGACGCACAAACAAGAAAAATCGCTGAGCCTATGATGGGCAATATTTTGCAGGCAATGAAAAATAGAGATTACAATCAATATGTAAAGAAATTCGATCCTGAGATGAAAAAGGCGGCAACGAAAGCTAGATTTATTGTGGCATGTGATTTTGTTAAAACAAATTTTGGCGATTATGTTTCCAGAAAATTTTTCGAGATAGAAAAGAAAGACGGATATGTCAAAGTGGTCTGGAAGGCGAAATATTCAAAGGCCAAGAGGGTTATTCAAATGGAGCTTGTCTTAAAGAAATATAATAATAAGTGGTTAATAGCCGGACAATGGTTTAGATAATTTAGGGGTCTGAATATATACCGGAGTCCGACTAAAGGAATGGACAATTCTCATGTAGAACCTGAAAAAATATGCAAGGAAATCTATTTAAATTTTGAATATGGAGAGATAAAAATGAATAAATCAAAAATTCTATCAATTTTCCTGGTTATATTTTTCTTATTCATTCTTTCGAGTGCTTCGGTTTTTGCCGAGACGGATGCGCAAATGAGGACAATCGCAGAGCCTATGATGGACAATATTTTAGAGTCGATAAAAAATCGAGATCGCAATCAGTATGTGAAAGATTTTGACTCTGCAATGAAAATGGCGACAACAAAGAAAAGTTTTATCGAAACATGTGATTTTATTAAATCCCGGTTTGGCGATTATGATTCCAGAGAATTTTACAAGGTTGAGAAGGAAGACGGGTATATCAAAGTAATCTGGAAAGCAAAGTATTCAAAGGCAGAAAAGGATGTCCGACTTGAGATATTTTTAAAGAAATATGATAATAAGTGGTTAATATTCGGGATCTTATTCACGTAATTTTTAATAATTATGCACCGCAAAGGAGCAGAGAACTCAAAGGATGTTTGTTAGCCTTTGTAGTCTTTGCGGTAAAAAAATGTCATCTCAATATTTAAAAGGAGTAAGAGATATGTTCGATAAAGTCCTCGTTCCTCTGGGGGATTCGCCTCATACCGAAACTGCATTAGACAATGCTTGCCAGTTGGCGATTGAGTTTGAATCGGAGGTTGTATGCCTTTATGTAGTTGACACCGAGAAGATTCAGTCGGCATATCTCACTTCTGTGCAGATGCCCGAGGTGATGATGACAATGGAGCCTATGTATGAGACAAATATTATACAGGCGGTTCATCGGGATCTGGAGAAGGAAGAGAACGCCGCTCATGAATGCTTTGAAAAGTATAAAAGTAAATATCCCGGTGTTAACTTGAAATACGAGGATGCAAGCGGGATTGTATATGAGGAGATATTAAAGCGGGAAAAGGATTATGACCTTGTTGTGATGGGAAAGTCGATTCATAACGAGGAAAATGAATTGGGAGTGTTAGGGGACAATTTCCGCAAGATTATTCACAAATCGGATATTCCCGTGCTTGCAACTACATATGGGCATGGAATTGGCGCAAACCTTATGGTTTGTTATGACGGAAAAAAGAACTCGAAAAAAGCCCTTGATGTTGCAATAGGCGTGGCAAAGCAATTTGATGTCCCCCTCAATATCTTGACAATAAACGAAGAGGAAAAGATAGCTCGCAAGATCAACTCAGATGCCGTTGAGAAGGCGCTACTTCATGATGTTGAAGTGGTTTCAAATTTACAATGGCTTAATACAGTGGGGACGATTATTGCCGAGATAGATCACCTGAAAATCAATTTTACATTCATGGGAGCATACGGAGACAGCCCGATAAAAGACTTTATCCTGGGGAGTACGACGGATCAAGTAGTTACCAAGACAGGATGCCCCATATTGTTATATAGATGAAAACATGGTAAAGCTAATGTAAATATTCACCGCAAAGACAACAAAGACCACAAAGATTAAAAATAATTTTCTTTGCGTTCTTTGCTTCTTTGCGGTTATACAAAAACTCCGATAAAAAACGACATTACTTATCACAGGATTTACGCAAAATGAGGAGTTAGCCTTGTCATTCTGAGCGATATACGAGAGAGTTACTTTAATCTGATGATTTTCTGAAGGACGGGATTTCCTTGATGTACGGGGATTCACATAGCGAAGAATCTCCTGAATGTTGTCCTGAGAGATCGCTATTCATGGATAGAGATCCTTCGCTGATTAATACATCGGAGGTATGTAAGCCCCGTTCCTGAGAAAGGTATGCCTATTAAAGTAAATTAGATCGTATTCCGCTCAGGATGACAGTTTCATGCATTTCTTTCTTGGAAATGCGTAAGTCCTGCTATCAAAAAAACTGAATAACTGAATATATGTAGGCTCACTTCACTCTCTTTACAGTAATCTTTACAACCCTTTTATTCTTTACATAAAAAATGATCCCGGAATATATCATCTTATAGTCGGGAAGCTTTGCTTCGTATGAATGCTGATAATTCTCTCGGATATAGTTATTTCCAATCACTTCCTCAACCGTGTTTACATCGCTCCCCACGCAGACAACATTATTCACCTTGAAGTTGGGGTAATTGATTTCAATTTCTTCCATCTGTCCGTTCTTAAAAATATAATTCAGACCCATTGACGGATATTGCAGAAGCTTCAGATTTATGTTCTTATCAATATCGGGAATAACGTATATTTTACCCTTTCCGTATATCTTCTCAACATCCCTCTGCGTCATGGTGATGATAACAGGCCCGACGCGCCACCCCGGCTCGATTTTATAAAGCTCATTCGAATATGCCGATTTTATTGTTGCCAGAGCACAAAAACACAGGACAAGCAATATAACATTATGATATATCCTTTTCAATTTCAAGACTCCTTATAACACCGATTTCAAGCCTTATTTCTCCCGTTACTTTTTTCATCTCATTAAACCCAAAGGCCATTAAATTCGCTTCGTCTTATTATTATTTTCTCCTCCGGTATAATCAGTCATAACTGCCATAAAAGTGCAAGCCATTTTTTTCATGCAGGGATAAATTAACAAATAAGAAATAATATTTACTTAGACCCCTCAATATAAGGGTGTGTTTAATATTTTAATAAGAGGTGATTGATCAATGAAAATGAAAAGATTTAGTATTGTAATTATTTCCATTTGTCTGTTAATTGGATTTATGACCGTCTCAGCTATTGGGGCAAAACAGATCATAAAAAATCCGGGGTTTGAGAAAGTAAAAAACAATCTTCCTCTTAACTGGAACTGGGTCGGGTGGTTTAAGCCCGAGGTAAACTTTGCCCTTGATTCTCAAATAAAGCATTCAGGAAAATACTCGGCTTCAATTTCCATCAAGAAAATTACTCCGAGATTGCAGAAATTCGGACCTCCGAACTGGGCGCAGAATATCACAAAGGATGTGCCTGCAGGCAAGAAAATAAAGATGACCGGGTATATTAAGACAAAAAATGTCAGTGGTAATGCACCTATAGGAATTCAGTGCTGGAACACAAAAACCGGAAAGATGATCAAATTTGGAACGACACAATATTCTCAGCCAATATCGGGAACAAAAAACTGGAAAAAGGTAACAGTTGAGATGGAAGTGCCAAAAGAGACCGACAAAATGAGAATTCTGTGTATGTTGATGGGGACCGGCAAGGTGTGGTTTGATGAAGTAAAAATTATTGTTATAAAGTAATACAATAAATAAGTGAGGTTAAATGAATTGAGAAAATTATTATATATATTAATAATGGTGATGTTTACAAGCATTTCCGCGTTTGCCGGATCTGCGTCTGATCTTCATCAGGCCATCAAAAAGGGCGACATTGAGACTGTCAGGAAGCACATTAACAAAGATCCGAAGCTAATTCACACAAAAGATGATAAATATGGGTACACTCCCCTCCACCTGGCCGCTTTCAAGGGGCACAAGGACATTGTTGCTTTTCTTCTTGAGAAAGGAGCAAAGATTGATGACACGACATGGAACGGCAGAACCCCTCTACATTGGGCGGCTCATAAGGGACATACGCAGATTGTAAAACTTCTTATAGAAAAGGGAGCGAAAGTTGATCCCAGAGAAAAGAAGCATGGAATGACTCCTCTTCTACTTGCATCACACAAGGGGAAAGTTGAGATAATTAAGATACTTATCGATAACGGCGCCGATATAAACATCAAGGAGAATGCCTGTGGATGGACTCCCCTTCATGAAGCGGCGTTGAAAGGAAGGTTTGAAGTCATCAAACTCCTTATCGAGAAAGGCGCCAAAATTGACGAAAAAGGTAAAAACGGGGTGACTCCGCTCTACCTTGCAATGCTCGATGGAAATAAGGATATTGCTATGTATCTCGTGGAAAAAGGGGCGGATTTAAATTGCAGGGATGATAAACATAAATGGACGATTCTTCATCATGCGGTTCGAAAAGGAGATAAGGAGACAGTAAGCTATCTGCTCAAAAAGGGAGCGGAAATAGAGGCAAAAACGGGGAAGGGAACCACTCCCCTATTAGTGGCTGCCTCCAGGCGCAAGGGAGAAATAGTCAGGCTCCTTGTTAAGGAAGGAGCTGACGTTAACTGCAAAGGGGAGAGATTTGGAAATACTCCTTTATATAATTCAATCAAGAAAAAAGATATTGATACTGCAAAATTCCTTCTGGAAAAGGGAGCAAATGTGAATGCGAAAACAAAAAAAGGCAAGACCGCTCTTCATTTCGCCGTAATAAACAATGATATTGAGGGTGTAAAACTTCTTGTAAAAAATGGTGCGGATGCGAACGCAAAAGATAACGAAGGCGAAACTCCCCTATCTCGAGCAAAAAAGAACGGCGATAAAGATATTATCAAATTATTGGTTGAAAGCGGAAAAAATTGATCAATACTAAAAAAAGAGGTATTTGTATGAAGAAATACTTAAAAAATCTAATAATAATTTTTTTAGTTATCTTGTCTGCAATATTTATAATTGTGTCATCATCAAAAGCATACGAGGTAAATCATCCATTTTGTGGTGATGAAAATAATATAGAGCATAGAACAGACAAGAATTGTCGATGTTACGCTCTGGGTTCCCGGTCTTCAATCGATAATATGAAAGACAAGGGATCAGCAATGGAAGAAAGACATTTTCCCGTAATGCAAGGTGATAAAATATCCCCTTGTTGCCCCACAAACAAATCCATTTACCTGTCATATGACGAGACATACGACGAGAAGCATAGTTGTAATAAGTGCGATGGAACAGGGAAATGTGCCATGTGTGACGGGACGGGAGAATATAATGATGACAAATGCGACACATGTGACGGTTCGGGTAGTTGCCCTTATTGCGGAGGAGACGGTAATCTATGGAACTAATAAGTCAGGAATTTTCCCACATGAAAACAGAAACTCAATGTTACTTTGACCGATAAATAAACTTTACAATCAATATTCCCGGTAAAAAAAGAGGACGGATGCTTGATAAATAGAATCCATAATCACATATTTTCCCGATTGGAGGATATAAATTGAGGGTAATACTTGTCGGCGGCGGAGAGGTTGTCTATTTTCTTGCCAGGACATTTCTTTCAAAGGGATACTTTGTATCCATAATCAACGACTCACAGGAAGAGAGCGAAATGCTTGCAAAAAGGTTGAACGCTCTTATTATATGTGGTGACGGGTCGGATCCCAATTTCCTTGAGGATGCAAAGGCAAGAGAGTCCAAAATTTTCATAGCGGTGACCCCGTATGATCATATAAATATGGTTTGTTGTCAGACGGCCTCGCTCAAGTTCAAGATTCCCCGGACAATGGCGCTTGTTAATGATCCCGATAATTACGAGGTTTTCAAAGAGTTGGGTATTGATCATGTATTCAACCAGACGGAATTGATTGTCTCAATGATCGAGAAGCAAGTGAAGTATGAGCATATTACAAACCTTCTGGATGATGAAGAAGGCGGCGTTCTTATAAGCGAGATACATATGACAACCAAAATGCCGGCACTTGGGGAAAAGCTTGGAGACATCAACCTTCCCGATGAAGTTTCCATTATTGGCGTCACAAGAAAGAAAAAATTTGAACTAAAAAGAGACTCGATGACACTTGAGGTCGGTGATCGAATCTTAATTCTGACCAACCCCGAGAATCTTGCTGTCTCACTGAGAGCTATCTGTGGCGAAGAAGCTTGATTCTTTAGAATTTCGCAAAATAAAATATATTTAATTCAACTGATTATCCGGAGGATAATTGAGAGAAAAAGAACTTATAAAAAAGAGCTATATCACAGTATTATACTATTGTGGATTGATATGCATGGTGGTAGGAGTCTTGCCGCTCCTGCCTCTTCTTGCGCTGCCTTTTTATCCACATGAAATAATATACGCCCACTGGTTTCTTATTCCGGCGTTATCATCAATCCTGGTGGGAGCGATAATCTTTATCGCCACCCGCAATAAAGAGAGGATATCGATCTCCCTCACCCACAGTGCGATTATAGTTGTTTTCCTCTGGTTATACGGATGTTTTCTTGGTGGAGTTCCGTTTGTATTCGACCCGCAATTCAACTATCTTCATGGGCTGTTTGAATCCGTCAGTGGATGGACAACAACAGGACTGACCGTTGTAAACACCGAGAAAGTTCCCAATCTTATATTACTATGGCGAAGTATCATGCAATATATCGGCGGCGCAGGAATTGCGGTTGTCATGCTTTCAATACTCTCCGGACCGTCAACATCGGGGATTTATCAAGCCGAGGGTCATGCCGATGAAATCCTGCCACATGTAAGAAAATCCGCCGCGAGGGTATGGAAAATTTATATTGCATACCTCATCTTCGGAATTACCGCTTTTATTTTTGTGGGGATGCCCATATTCGACTCCGTGAACCATGCTATGACCGCACTTGCGACAGGAGGATTTTCCGTAAAGGAGGCAAGTATCGGGTTTTATAATTCCATTCCCATTGAGATTGTTACCATAATACTCATGATCATAGGCCACATCAGCTTTGCAACTCACCACTACATATTCCGGAGAAATTGGAAAGTGGTTTTCAGAAATTGTGAAATCAGATCATCGACAGTTATATTACTCATATTTATCCCCATAACGATTATTTTCGTTACAATCCCCCTTTTTAACCCGATAAAGCTGAACTGGAGCACAAACCTTGTCCAATATCTCAGCGGAATGGTCGTACCTATACGAAAGGGAGTTTTCGAGATTGTATCGGCAATGACAGGAACGGGGTTTTCTGTTACCGATTACAGCTTGTGGACATCCCTGGGCATTTTTATCATTATCCTCATGATGTGCGCAGGAGGACATACCGGATCAACATCGGGAGGAATCAAGCAATACAGAATTTATCTCATCACAAAATCAATTATATGGGCGATTCAGGAGCAATTCCTGCCACCCTCGGCAGTTGTCAGCAGGCATGCCTATAAAGGGGAAAATAAAATCTTTGTAAACCCGAAACATCTCAGAGTGCTTTTTGATTATTTGGTTCTTTATCTTGTTACATTTCTGATAGGAAGCGCCATACTCATGGGGTGCGGTTTTCCCATCAAAGAGTCAATGTTCGAGTTCGGCTCCGCCCTTGGCACGGTGGGACTGTCCATGAAAATCACTTCAATATCCGCCTCTCCAACGGTACTTATAACGGAAATATTCGGAATGTTCCTGGGCAGGCTGGAATTCTTCGTGATAATATATAGTCTCGTTAAATTATTTGGGGATATTAAAATACTAAGATCAAAGTAACTGTTCAATTCCTCGGAATGCTTGTCATTATATTAGGAGAAATTAAAATTAACCGCGATAATCTAAAAAAGGGATCAAGCGGTGAATAGATATAAATCAAAGGAAGATTGAAAAAACGAGGATGAATATCAAAATACCATTCAGGGAAAAAATCATACAAATTGCGGATCAACTTGGTATAAACATCTATCTCGTGGGAGGAAGTCTGCGCAACCTGTTGCTGAATGTCCCCATTAACGATTGGGATTTTGCGGTAACATCCAAAGTATTCGAGTTTTCACGAAAACTTGCAGATGAAACTAATTCGCATTTTGTTCTCCTGGACAAAGATTTCGGCATAGCACGAGTCGTACCGCGCTCAAGGGAATTTTACATGGACTTCGCCCTCACAAGGGGAGACATTGATAATGACCTGATCTCTAGGGATTTTACAATAAACTCTCTCGCCCTAAATTTGAAAGAAGACAAACTTATTGATCCTGCCGGGGGAATGGGCGATCTGGATAAAAAGATTGTAAGAACATTATCCCGCAAATGTATCATAGACGATCCCTTGAGAATCCTCAGAGCATACAGGATGAAGGCGAAATTCCGCTTCGAAATCGAGGAATCCACAAGAAAATGGATTCTTGAAGAAAAGGAGAAAATCAAGTCCATTGCTTTTGAACGGATCAGGGACGAGATATTCAAAATTTTCACATCACATAAATCCACCGGGATTATAAGGCAGATATACAACGACGGAATCCTGGGAATCCTCATACCCGAATTAATTCCCCTGGACGGACTCAAACAGAGCGGCTTCCACAAGTACGACGCACTTCAACATTCATTTCACACACTTGAAGAAGTTGAGAAGCTCGAGGATGAAGATTATTCTTCACTGGAGAAAGTGATCATACAAAACAAATCAGAGGATGTTATAGCCAGGAATAACGATTCCGTTCTCCCCCTGAAAGACCTGTTGAAGGACTATTTCAGTGAGATATCAGTCCATGAAAGATACCGGATGCAGGTGTTCAAATTTGCCACACTTCTTCATGACATAGGCAAGATAGAAAAAGAAAAAATTGTAAGCCGGGGGCATATCTATTATCCCAATCACCATACATGCGGAAGGGATATATGGAACAAGATTGCGAACAGGTTCAAGCTATCTAATAAGGAGAAAACATTTGGCGCAAAAGTTGTGGAGTATCACCTTGCCCCCATTTTTATCTCAAAAGAAAAAGAAAAAAGAGCAGGAGATCTTCGCAAGTATAAACTCTTTGAGAGAACCCGAGAGTCCGCGCCTGCAGTCATTTTAATCTCATGGGCTGATGTCGAGGCCGGAAGAGGAGAATCGCTCACAAATCAGATGATCGAGAGGCATCATGACCTTTGTATCAGTTTGATGAAATCATATTTTGTAGGAGATCCCATCGCAAAGCCCCCACAGTTTCTGGACGGAAAGGATGTAATGGAGATCCTGAGATTGAAAAGCGGTAAGAAAATCGGAAACATCCTGTCAGCACTGAATCAGGCATCCGCTCTTGGCGATGTCGTGGATTATGACCAGGCTTGCAGTTTTGTTAAATTTTATTACAAGCTATAAGCTGACAATGTTGATATCATTTGGGTGCATTTACTTTTTGTCAAATATTCAGGCGTAATTATTCGGTCTCCGGGGGCTTCTTGTCCTTCTGGGCGGATCAAGAAAGACTTGAGCATGTCATTCTGAGCGGATCACGAGAGAATAACTTTACTTCTATGATTTTCTCAAAGACGGGATTACCTTGATCTACGAGGATTAACACAGCGAAGAATCTCAACCCCCGTGGCATGGAGGAGCAAGTATTAATAAGAATGATTGTTGTGAGAAGAACCCGGGAGAGGAGATCCTTCGCTG